>DASVFT010000093.1:0-36038 GCA_036379935.1 Solirubrobacteraceae bacterium
CGCGGGCGTGACCACCGTGCACCTGGCCCTGGACGGCATCGAGGACACGGAGTTCTGGGACGAGTGGGCGACGGGGCCGCAGTTCGGCACCCCGCTGTACTACGCCCCGTTCCTCAAGCGCTTCCCCACGCGGACGGCCGAGATCGTGTCGGCCATCGCGCGCGCCGCGCCCGGCGGGGTGGTGTTCCACTGCATGGGCGGGCGCGATCGCACCGGCCTCGTCTCGATGCTGGTGCTCGCGCTCGTCGGCGTCGCGGTCGAGGACATCGCCGCCGACTACGCGATGACGGGCGACGTGCTCCACGAGTTCCTGGCGAGCGAGGGCACCTCGGCGCGCGAGCTGGTCCTCACGACGCTCGCGACGCTGGACGTCGAGGCCTACGTCCGCGCCGCGGGCGCGACCGGTGACGACCTCCGCGCGCTGCGCGACCGCCTCGTCGGTCCGGCGGGCTGATAGACAGCGCCCGGTGGAGATGCGCACCCCGACCCGCGAGGAGTCCGACGACTTCAGCCGCGCGGTGCTGTCGGCCTTCCATCGCGAGCTCAGGGACCAGACTCGCAGGCGCTACGAGCCCCTGGACGAGCCGGAGCGGTTGCTGGCGTGGTTCGACGACGGGCGCATCGTCGGCACGACCGCTGCCTACACCCGCGTGCTCACGGCGCCCGGTGCCCTGGTTGGTTGTGCCGCGGTGACGGCCGTCGCCGTGGTGCCCACGCATCGCCGCCGCGGGCTGCTGACGGGCCTGATGCGCCGCCAGCTTCAGGACGTGCGCGAGCGGGGCGAGCCGGTGGCCGCGCTGTGGGCGTCGGAGGGCGGGATCTACGAACGCTTCGGCTACGGCATGGCCACCCGCAATGCCCGCCTCATCGCGCGCCGTCCCGCGGCTCGACTGACGCGGGCTGCCTCACCCAAGGATCCGCTGCGCGCCGGTGCGGCGGCTGAGCACCTCGACGCGATGCGGGTGCTGTACGAGGCCGTGCGCCCCGAGCGCGCGGGCATGCTCGACCGCCCGGGGGCGTGGTGGCAGGAGCGCCTGCATGACGCGCCCGACGAGCGCGACGGCGCCCAGCCCTTGCAGGCCGTCGTCGCCGACGGGGGATACGCGGTCTACGCCGTGCGGCCTCATCGCGACGAGAACGACGCGCCGGCGGGCGAGGTGCGCGTGCGCGAGCTGATCGCGAGCACGCCCGAGGCGCGCGCGACGCTGTGGGCCTTCCTGGTCGACCAGGACCTCACGACGACGATCAGATGGTCCATGGCGCCGGTCGACGAGCCGCTGTGGCTGATGCTCCGCGACCCCGGCGCCGTGCGCTATGCGATCGAGGCCGGGCTCTGGGTGCGCCTGGTCGACGTGCCCGCGGCGCTGGCAGCGCGCACCTACGCGACGGACCCCGACGTCGTCCTCGAGGTGGCCGACGCCTTCTGCCCGTGGAACGCCGGGCGCTACCGGCTGGCCGGCGGCACGTGCGAGCCGACGACGGCCTCGCCCGACCTCGCGCTGGACGTCTCCGAGCTCGGCGCCGCCTACCTCGGCGGCGTCACGCTGTGCGAACTGGCGCAGGCGGGGCGCGTGCGCGAGCTGCGCGCCGGGACGGTCACCCGCGCCTCGGCCGCCTTCCGCGGCGAGCTCGCGCCGTGGTGCCCGGAGTCGTTCTGAGGGGCCGGGGCGCGTCGTCACAGCCCCGGCGCCGACACCCGCCCCGCGTCGTCCGTCACCGTCCCGATCCTCGCGGTGCCCGGGTGGTGCGCGCCGAGCCGGGCCACGGCCTCCTCGGAGCGATCCTCCGGGACGAGGGCCACGAAGCCGCAGCCCATGTTGAAGATGTCCCACATCTCGGCCGCGGGCACGTCGCCCAGCTCGGCGATGAGGGTGCAGATCGGCGGGACCGGCAGCGGCTCCTCGACCGCGAAGCCCAGGCGCTCGCCGCCGAGGCGCAGGAGGTTGCGCAGACCGCCGCCGGTGATGTGGGCCAGGCCGTGCACGGTGATGTCGGAGCGCAGCACGTCGAGCACCGCGCGCACGTAGATCACGGTGGGCTCGAGCAGCGCGTCGGCCACCGACCGGCCCTCGAGGCCGGGCGGGCGGTCATCGAGGGAGAGGCCGCCCTCGTCGAGCAGCGCGCGGCGAGCGAGGGTGTAGCCGTTGGAGTGCAGTCCGCTCGAGGGCAGGCCGATCATCGCGTCGCCCGGGCGCGCGTCGGCGCCCGTCACGATCTCGTCGAGGGCCACGGTGCCGAACGCCGTGCCGCAGAGGTCGAACCCGTGGGGCGAGGGATGGCCGCGGATGAGCTCGGGGAGCACGGCGAGCTCCCCGCCGGGGATCTCGACGTTGGCGGCCTGGGCGCCGACCTTGAGCCCGACGCCGATGCGCGCCAGCGCCTCGGGGTCGGCCTGCTCGACGGCCAGGTAGTCGAGCAGCGCGATCGGCTCGGCGCCCACGCACACGAGGTCGTTGACGTTCATGGCCACGCAGTCGATCCCGACCGTCTCGAGGCGATCGGCCTGCTCGGCCACGACGAGCTTCGACCCCACGCCGTCGGTCGACAGCGCGATCCCGAGGTTGGGTGCGACGCGCAGCACCGACGCGTAATGGCCGCTGGGCAGGACGGAGGCGCTGGGGCGATCGAGCTCGATCGTGCGCAGCACGCCGACGAGAGCGTCGACGGCGCGGTCGGCCTGGCTGGTGTCGACGCCCGCGGCGGCGTAGCTGTCGGGATTGATCATCGCTGGCGATTCTGCCAAGCGCGGCGGAGCACGACGGCTGCCAGCAGCGCGCGGTAGGCGGCGTAGATCGCAAAGGGCCGGTCGCGCTCCACGGCGCGGATGATCCGCACCGAGGCCAGTGTCGAGGCGAAGGAGGCGCCGATGCCGGCGCCGAACGCGCCGGCGAGCGCCGAGGGCAGTCCGCGGCGTCGCAGACGCGTGCCCTTCAGCACGGTGGCCCCGACGATGATCGGCAGCGCCGCATGGCGCGAGAGGGCGCTCGCGTCGCGGCGGCGGAAGCCGCGCAGCCGCGCCGCGGTCAGGGTCGCGCCGTTGCGCGACACGCCGGGCATGAGCGCGAACGCCTGCCCCACGCCGAGCGCAAGCGCGTCCGCCGCGGTCGCCTCGTCGCGCCGCCGGCGCTGCGGCGCGCGCGCGTCGGCCGCCGCCATCGCGACAGCGCCGGCCAGGAGCCCCACCGCGATCGTCGGCGGCGTCCCCAGGCGCCGCTCGATCGGGCGCTCCAGCGTGTAGCCCACGATCGCCGGCGGCACGAACGAGCCGACGACGAGCACCGCCCGGCGAACGTCGAACCCGCTGACCGCGGCGGCGACCTCGTCGCGCAGCCCGATCAGCAGCGCCGCCGCCGTCCCCGCGTGCAGCGCCACCTCGAAGGCCTTGCGCAGCTCGGAATCGAGGTCGCCGTACGGCCAGCCCAGCAGCCAGGGCACGAGCGTCGTATGGGCCGAGGAGGAGATCGGCAGCAGCTCCGCGGGTCCATGGAGCGCCCCGAGCGCGAGGGCGTGGCGCAGCGGCAGCCCGCCCGCGTGCGAGCGACCCCTAAGCCGGCGCATCCGCGGCACGCCCGCGGTTGCGGTTCCGCCGCCAGCGGACGACCACGTACACGGCCCCCACCACGATCAACGCCGCGACCGCGTAGTCGACGTAGTGCAGGGAGTCCTTCCAGTCCTCCCAGTTGGCGCCGACCTGCTGGCCGATGAAGGTCAGCATGAAGATCCACGGTACGCAGCCGGCGAGGGTCAGGACGCTGAACTTCCAGAACGGCATCCGCGCCACGCCCGCCGGCAGCGAGATGAACGTGCGGATGATCGGGAGCATCCGGCTGAAGAACACCGCCGCGGCGCCGTAGCGCTCGAACCAGCGGTCAGCCCACTGCAGATGCGAGGGCTTCACGTGCAGGGCGCGCCCGTGCTTCTCGAGCAGCTCGACGCGCCCGTAGTAGCCGACCGCGTACGCGATCCACGAGCCGACGAGGTTCGCCACCGAGCCCACGGCGACGGCGGCGAAGAGCGAGTACTTCCCCTCGTGCACGTTGAACCCGGCGAACAGCATCGTCGCCTCCGAGGGGATCGGGATGCAGGCGCTCTCGGGCGCCATGAGCAGGAAGATCCCCGGCAATCCGAGGTCGCCGACGACGTTCGTGGCGAACTCGGTCAGCTTGTCGGTCACCGACGCGAGCACGAGAAAGGCGGCGAGCACGCGGCCCAGAGTAGGCGATGGGGGTGTGGATCCGCGCCTGGCCGACCGTCCAGCCCGACCGCTCGCCGGACTGGCCGAGCGTCCAGCCTGGCGGCGGATCCGCGCGCCATCTCCGTAGGCTTGCGCCCGATGCCCGTCCCCCTCTTCGATCCCTCCACGCCGCTTCAGGGCCTGCGCCGCCGCCTGGGCGAGGCCATCGACGACGTTCTCGATCGTGGCCAGTTCATCCTTGGTCCGGAGGTCACGGCCTTCGAAGAGGAGTTCGCCGCCTATCTCGGCGCGGGGCACGCGATCGGCGTCGCCAACGGCACCGAGGCGCTGACGATCGCCCTCCGCGCGCTCGACGTGGGCCCGGGCGACGAGGTCGTGGTGCCGTCCTTCACCTTCTACGCGTCGGCCGAGGCGATCCCGCCCACCGGCGCGCGGCCCGTGTTCTGCGACGTCGATCCCGACACCTTCTGCGTGACGCCCGAGACCGTGAAGGCGGTCCTCACCCCGCGCACGAAGGCGGTCATCGCGGTCCACCTGTTCGGCAACGTGGCGCCCATCGCCGACATCGAGGCGCTCGGCGTGCCGGTCATCGAGGACAGCGCGCAGGCGGCCGGGTCGACGGGCCCCGACGGGCGCCCGGGGGCCCTCGCCACCCTCGCCACCTTCTCCTTCTACCCGTCCAAGAACCTCGGCGCCTTCGGCGACGGTGGCGCGATCGCCACCAGCGACGCCGACCTCGCCGACCGGATTCGCATGCTGCGCTTCCATGGCTCGTGGGACAAGGTCACCTACGAGCATGTGGGCTACAACTCGCGCCTCGACGAGGTCCAGGCCGCCATCCTGCGCGTGCAGCTGCCCGAGCTCGACCGCTGGGCCGCGCATCGCCACGACGTCGGCGACTGGTACGCCCAAGCCGGCCTGGGCGAGCACGCCACGCTGCCCCGCGCCACCGCGGGAGCGCGCCCGGCGTGGCATCTGTACGTCATCCGCCACGAGCAGCCCGACGCGCTCGCCGCGGCGCTGCGCGAGGCGGAGATCGGCGCCAGCGGCTACTACCGCACGCCGATCCATCGTCAGCCCGCGATGGCCGAGTGGGGCGCCGGTGTGGAGCTGCCGTTCACCGAGGAGCTCGCGCGCACCCATCTCGCGCTGCCGATCTCCGCGGCGCTGACGCGCGACCAGGTCGACGAGGTCGTCGCGGCCGTGCGCGATGCGGATCTGGGTTGACCTGACCAACAGCCCCCACGTCCTCGTGCTGCGGCCCGTTGTCGACGTGCTGCGCGCGCGGGGCGCGGACGTGCGTGTGACCGCGCGTGACTTCGCCCAGACCGTCGAGCTCTGCGAGCGGCTCGGCGTCGACTGCGAGGTCATCGGGCGCCACCGCGGCGCGCGCCTCGCCTCCAAGGCCGCCGGGCTGGCCGAGCGCTCCTTCGTCCTCGCGCGGTGGGCCCGGCGCAACGGCCCCTTCGACCTCGCGCTCGGCCACGGGTCCAACGACGTGACCGTGGCCGCGCGCCTCCTCGGCATCCCCAGCTCGACGATGTTCGACTACGAGTGGGCGACCGTGCAGCACACGATCAACTGCCGGCTGGCGCGCGCGGTCGTCGTCCCCGAGGCGATCCCTCCGGAGCGCCTGGATCGCTACGGCGCCCGCGCCAAGCTTCAGCGCTACGCGGGGCTGAAGGAGGAGTACTACCTCGCCGACTTCGAGCCGGACCCGGCCGTGCTCGACGAGCTCGGCCTCGATCGCGGGCAGCCCATCGCGGTGGTGCGCACGCCGCCCAGCGTCTCGCTCTACCACCGCTTCGAGAACGACGTCTTCGCGCAGGTGCTCGAGCACCTGCGCGGAACGCAGACGGTCGTGCTCCCGCGGGTGCCCGAGCAGCGCGCACAGCTCCACGGCTTCGTCGTGCCCGACCATGCGGTCGACGCGCAGTCGCTCGTCGCCTTCGCCGACGTCGTGGTCAGCGCGGGCGGGACCATGAACCGCGAGGCCGTCGCGCTGGGCACGCCCGTCTGGACCACCTTCGAAGGACGGCTGGGCGCGGTCGACGAGCGCCTGATCGCCGACGGGCGCCTGCGCCGCCTCGAGCGCGCCGACGATCTCGTCGTGGCCAAGCGCACGCAGCCTGCCGGCGAGCGCGTGCGCCGTGACCCGGCGCTGCTCGTCGACATGCTCACCGCGCCGTTGCCCTGAGCGGGCGGGGCTATCATGCGCTGCCGATGCGCCGACGTCTGCGCTCGGCGGCGTTCCCGCTGCATCGCCACTCCATCCCGCAGCTGGCGATCGACGGTGCGCTCGTCGCCGCCGCCTACTACCTGAGCTACCGCCTGCGGTTCGACGCGGGGCGCATGCCGCCGAAGTACGACCGTCTCTTCGAGGGCACGATCTTCTTCGTCGTCGCCTCGTCGCTGGTGGTCTTCACGCTCTTCCGGCTCGAGCTCAAGCAGTGGCGCTACACGAGCTCGCGCGACTACCTCGGGATCCTCCAGGCCGTCGTCGTCAACACGCTGGCGCTGGCCGGCTTCGTCGCCGTCACCCATCCCGTGACGGTCGAGTCCCGCACCGCCGGCGAGGTCACGGTCTCGGTGCCCACCGGCGTGATCGCCCTCTACTTCCTGCTCACGCTGGCCCTGATCGGCGGCGCGCGCTTCGTGGCCCGGATCGTCTACGAGGGCCCCGTGCGCGGCTTCCGCGCCCGCGCCGACGCGCGCCGCGTCCTCATCGTGGGCGCCGGCGAAGGCGGCCGCCTGGTGCTGCGCGAGGTGCTGCGCAACCCGCAGCTCGGGCTCGACCCGGTCGGGTTCGTCGACGACGACCCGCTCAAGCGCGGGATCCGCATCGACGGGGTGAAGGTGCTGGGGCCCACCGACCAGCTCGGGCGCATCCTCGACGAGGCCGAGCCCGACGAGATCACGATCGCCATCCCCTCCGCGCCGGGCACGCTCCGCGCGCGCGTGGTGCGCGCGGCCCGCCAGCGCGGCATCCCGGTGCGCACCCTGCCGACGGTCTTCGAGCTTCTCCAGGCCGGCTCGGGCCAGGTCGTGCGCCAGGCGCGCGAGGTGCAGGTCGAGGACATCCTCGGCCGCGAGCCGGTGCGCATGGAGGTCGACCGCGTGGGCGCCTACCTCGGCGGCGAGGTCGTCATGATCACGGGCGCCGGCGGCTCGATCGGGGCCGAGCTGTCGCGCCAGATCGCGCGCGTGGCTCCGCGGCGGCTCGTCCTCGTCGACCACGCCGAGGAGAACCTCTTCCGCATCCAGCGCGAGCTCGAGGACGATCGCCACGTCCATCCCTCGACGCTGTCCCCGGTCCTCGCCGACTGCAAGGAGGGCGAGCGGATGCGCGAGGTCTTCGCCGACCATCGCCCCGCCGTCGTCTTCCACGCCGCGGCGTACAAGCACGTCGGCCTCATGGAGCTCAATCCCGTGGAGGCCGTGCGCAACAACGCGCTGGCCACGCGGCTGGTGGCGCAGGTCGCGGGCGAGGCGGGGGCCAAGCGGTTCGTGCTGGTCTCGACCGACAAGGCCGTGCAGCCGGCCACGGTCATGGGCGCGTCGAAGGCGCTGGCCGAGTTCGCGGTCGAGGCCGCGCAGCAGCGCTGGCCCGACACGAAGTTCGCCACCGTGCGGTTCGGCAACGTCCTGGGCTCCTCGGGCTCGGTGGTGCCGATCTTCCGCCGCCAGATCCAGCTCGGCGGACCGGTCACCGTGACCGACGAGCGGATGACGCGCTACTTCATGACCATCCCCGAGGCCGTGCAGCTCGTGATCCGCGCCGGCTCGCTCGGCGAGGGCGGCGAGGTCTACGTGCTGGAGATGGGCGAGGCGGTGTCGATCATGCAGCTCGCGCGCGACATGATCGAGCTGTCGGGCCTGACGCCCGGGCGCGACATCGCCATCGAGGTGGTCGGCCGCCGGCCGGGCGAGAAGCTCCACGAGGATCTCTTCAACCCGTACGAGCGGCCCAAGCCGACGCCGGCCGAGAAGATCACGCTGGCGCGCCGCGACCCGCTGGACCCGGTGGCCGTGGAGGCCATGTTCGACGAGATCGCCCTGCTCGTCCTGGAGGGCGATGCCGCCGGGCTCGCGGCCAAGGTCGGCGAGCTCTCGGCCGCCCGTCCGCAGGCGCAGGAGACCGGTGAGGCGCCTGCCGTACGGATCGTCCCCTAGCATCACCCGTTCATGACGGCACTTCTCGCCGCCTTCTCCCTGCAGGACAAGATCGAGCAGTACGGCGCCTACGCCGGCATCGCCGCCGTCCTCGGGCTCGGCATCCTCTCGTTGCTGTACTTCGCGCAGGCGCGCGAGGTCAAGCGCCTGCGCGAATGGGCCGGCCGCGCTCCCGAGCGCGCGGCCGAGCTCGAGGCGCGCGTGTCCGCCGACGCGCAGCGGCGCCTCGCCCAGCCCGCGGTGCCGCCCGCGGCGCCGGCCACAGCGCCGGCCACGCCCGCGGCGGCGCAGCAGAGCGCCGCATCCGGAGCGCCCGTCTCTGCGCCAGCCACGGCGGCGGCGGGCGCTGCGGCGGCGGGCGCTGCCGCCGCGGGCGCGGGGCCGACGACGGCGGCCAAGCCGGCGACCGCCGCGCCCCAGAACGGCAGCGGTAGCGAGACAGCCGTTCCGCCGCCGGCCAAGCCGGGCGAGCCCGCGCCCGAGCAGGGGGCTGGGGGCGACGGCAAGCCGGGCGAGGGCGAGGGCGAGCAGAAGCAGGCCGCACCGGGCCAGCAGGGCACGCCCGCGGGCCCCGGTCAGCCGCAGCCAGCCACAGGCCAGCCCGCGACGCCGAGCGGCACGCCCCAGCCCGCGACGCCGAGCGGCACGCCCCAGCCCGCGAGTCCGGCGGCGCCAGGCCAGCCCGCGACGCCGAGCGGCATCCCTCAGCCCACCACCGCAGCCGCTCGCCCGGGAGCTGGAGCGGCGGCGGCCGGAGGGGCGGCAGCCGGCGCGGCCGCAGCGGCGGCGAGAGCGGGGACGGCACCTGCGGGAGCCCCGGGCGCGGCGCCTGGCGGAACCGGAGCGGGCGGGGCTGGCGGTGCGGCGGCGGCCGGGACGGGGCCTGCTTCGCCTTCTCGCCCGGCGATCCCGGCGGCTCCTCTTCGGGCGAGCTCGGCGACGGCCTCGATCCCGCCGCGCACGCCCGCGGGCGGGCGACCTCGCTCGGCGGGCGGTGGTGGCTCGCGTGGCCGGCTGGCCGCGATCGTCGGTGGCGCCCTGGGCGCCGCCGTGGTGGTGACCGTGGCCGCGCTCTTGCTCTTCGGTGGCGGCGGTGACAAGCCGGCGCCCAAGCCCAACACCGTCGCGCCGCCGTCGTCGAGCGCGGCGAACGGCGCCAACGGGTCGGGCAAGAAGGCGGCACCCAAGCTCAACCGCGGCGAGATCACGGTCGCAGTGCTCAACGGCACCACGGTCACGGGGCTGGCGCGCGAGGCGTCGACCAAGGTGACGGGGAAGGGCTATCGCGAAGGCGTCGTCACCAACGACCAGACCAACCAGCAGCACCAGGTCACGGAGATCTTCTACGAGCCCGACGCCAAGGCGGCCGCCCTCGACGTGGCCAAGATCCTCGGCGTCACGGCCGCCAACGTGAAAGCCATGGACGCCAACGCGCGCGTGCTCGCCGACCGCGCTCAGGTCGCCGTCTTCGTCGGGGCCGACAAGGCGCAGTAGCCCGGCCGCCCGATGACCATCCACCTGGCCCGCCACGGGCAGACGGCCTACAACCACGAGGGCCGCTTCCAGGGCCACCTGCCGGTGCCGCTCGACGCCACCGGTCGCGAGCAGGCCGCGGCGCTGGCCGAGGCTGCCGCCGGCGTGGAGCTGACCTCGCTGTGGTGCAGTCCTCTGGCCCGCGCGAGGGAGACCGCGGACATCGTGGCGGCGCGCATCGGCCTCGAGCCGCGCGAGGACGCGCGCTTCGCCGAGACCGACACCGGCGACTGGACCGATCGCTCCTTCGCCGAGGTGCGCGCCGAGGACCCCGAGGGCTTCGCCCGCTTCCAGCGCTCGGACCCCACCTTCCGCTATCCCGGCGGCGAGTCCTTCGGCGAGCAGTCCGCGCGCGTGCAGGCGGCGCTGCGCGACCGCTACGCCGACCGCGAGGAGCTCCCCGTGCTCGTCGTCTGCCACCGCGGCGTGATCCGGCTCGCCCTCGCCGCGCTGGGCGACGAGAGCGCCGGCGCTCAGCACGTGGCCAACGCCGCGATCGTGACGCTGCCCGAGCGGGTGGGCGGGCGATGAGCCGCTTGGCGGCGGGCGCCTTCGCCGCCCTGGTGGTCGCCACCTTCGGCGCGTTCTTCGTGGCCCAGCGGCTCAAGAACTCGCCGCCGGTCCTGAGCGAGATCGGCGTGCCGCCGTTCTTCTCGCCCAACGGGGATGGGCGCTTCGACGTCGCCCGCGTCACCTTCCGGCCCAAGGAGACCGACACCGTCAGCGTCGCCGTCCTCGACGGCGCCGGCGACGAGGTGCGCGAGCTCGTCGGCAGCCGCCACGTCCGCGCCGGGGAGCTCGTACGGCTGAAGTGGGACGGCCGCACCGACGCTGGGACGCGCGCCCGTGACGGTCGCTACCGCTACCGGATCACGCTCAGCCACGCGGGTCGCAGCGTGAAGACCAACTCGGTGCGGCTCGACACCACGCCGCCGCGGGCCCGGGTCACGACGATCGGCCCGCGGCACGAGTTCGGCCCCGAACTGATGCCCCGACCCGACGGCGGCGACGCCGTCGTGCACTTCCAGCCGGGCCGCCACCCGGTGATTCGCCTGTTCAAGACGGCCCCCGGGCCCGCCCGCCTCGTCCTCCAGGACGACACGCTCCGCGACGGCGCCAAGGAGTGGCGCTGGAACGGCCTCACGCCGAGCGGGCGGCCGGTGTCGCCCGGCACCTACCTCGTCGCCATCGAGACGCGCGACCAGGCCGGCAACCGTGGCCTCGCCCCGCCCCTCGACCGTCGTGGCCTCCCCGTCGTGACCTACGGCGGCACGCTGCCGGGGCACGGCGGCATCACCGTGCGCTACCTCGGCGTGCGACCGCCGGCCACCGCGGCTCGGGTCGGCGAGGAAGTCGAGTTCTTCGTCGACGCGCGCCAGAAGCCGTGGACCTGGTCGGTGCGGCGCGTTGGGACGAGCGAGGCCACGCCGCCGCGGCGAAAGACGTCGGCCCGCGTGCGCCTGCACGCCCCGGGCCGCGAGTCGGGCGTCTACCTGATGCAGGTCCGCACCGCCACGCGCACGACCAGCGTGCCGTTCGCGGTCCAGAGCCACGAGCACCACGCGGTGCTCCTCGTCCTGCCCGTGATGACGTGGCAGGGGCGCAACCCGCTCGACGACGACGGCGACGGGCTGCCCAACCTGCTCGACCGCGGTGTGGGCGCCGCTCTCAATCGCATCTACGCGGGCGACGGGCTGCCGGCGGGCTTCGCCACGCGGGACGCGCCGCTGCTGCAGTGGCTGGACCGCAACCACCACCGCTATGACATCACCACCGACGCGGCACTCGCCCTGGGACGGGGTCCGCGCCTGGAAGGCCACGCGGGCGTCATCCTGCCCTCCGACGTGCGCTGGCTTCCCCGAGCTCTCCAGCAGCGCCTGCGTCGCTACGTGCGCAACGGCGGCAAGGTGGCCTCCTTCGGCGTCGACTCGCTGATGCGCCAGGTCTCGATCTCCCGGAACGGGCGGCTCGTCGACCCCACGCCGCGGGCGACCACCGATCTCTTCGGCGCGCGGCTGCGCGCGACCGAGACGCTGAGCGCGCCGACGAACGTCGTCAACAAGAACGACGACATCGACTTCTTCGCCGGGACCTCCGGCACCTTCGGCCCCTTCGCGACGATCCAGGAGGCCGACTCGCTGGGGGCCGAGCCGGTGGCCAGCGCCGTGACCGTGGAGCCGCCGGCCAGCCTGCCGGTCATCGCCGCCAGCCGCCTCGGCAAGGGCCTCGTCATTCGCTACCCCGTCCCCGAGCTGCCGGCCCGCGCGGCGTCCGGCGACCTTGAGACCTCAGCGCTCCTCGATCGGACATGGACGCTCCTGTCCCGCTGATCCTCGCCGCGCTGCTGGCCGCGGCCGCGCTCGTGGCGCCCGCGCCCCGCGCCCGCGGGGCGGCCATGCTCGGCGCGCTCGTGCTCGCCCCGGTCATCCTCGGGTCCCACATCTGGAGCTCCGATCAGGTGGCGCCCTTGCGCGACCACCCGGCGCTGGCCGTGGCGGGGGCCGCCGCTGCCGTCGTCGCCGTGGTCGCGCTCGCCGCGCTGTTCGCCCGCCGCCCGGCCTGGCTGCCCATCGCCGCGGTGGCCACGCTGCCCTTCCGCGTGCCGATCGCCGCCGGCGGGTCGACGGCCAACCTGCTCGTGCCGCTGTACCTCGTCGTGGCGGCCGGCGCGCTGGGCTACGCGGTACCGCGCCTGCTGGGCCGCGAGCCCGAGGAGGGCGGGAGGCGACCCGGCATCCTCGAATGGGCGCTGGCCGGCTACCTGGCGCTCTACGCCGTGCAGGCCACCTCGTCCGCCGACTTCGGCCACGCGCTGGAGAACGTCGTCTTCTTCTACGTCCCGTTCGCCTTGCTCTTCGCGCTCGTGGCGCGCGTGCCGTGGACGCCGCGCCTGGCGCGCGTGTGCGTGGCGCTGCTGGCCGCGCTCGCCGTGGCCCTCGTCGGCGTCGGCTTCGTCGAGTACGCGACGCGCCACCTGTTCCTCAACCCGAAGGTCATCGCGTCCAACCAGCTCGAGGACTACTTCCGCGTCAACTCGCTGTTCTTCGACCCCAACATCTACGGGCGCTTCCTCGCCGTGGTCATGGTCCTGCTCGCCGCGTGGCTCTTGTGGGCGCGCCGGCAGCGCGAGGTCGTGGCCGGCGCGCTCCTGCTGGCCGTGCTGTGGGGCGGGCTCGTGCTCACGTTCTCGCAATCGAGCTTCGCGGCGCTGCTCGTCGGGCTCGCCGTCCTCGGGGCGATGCGCTGGAGCGTGCGCGGGGCGCTGGCGCTCTCGGGCGCGGCGGTGGTGCTGGCCGTCGCCTTCGTCGCGCTCGCGCCGAGTGCCGTGCACCTGGAGCTCGGCAGCTCGAAGTCGGCCGACAAGGCCACGAGCGGGCGCTACGACCTCATCAAGGGCGGCGTGAACCTGTTCGCCGACGCGCCGCTGCTGGGCAAGGGCTCGGGCTCGTTCGCCCGCGAGTACCGGCGCGCCGAGCGCGTCTCGATCGAGCGCGCCGCCTCCGCGTCGCACACCATCCCGATCACCGTCGCGGCCGAGCAGGGGGTCGTCGGGCTGGCTGCCTACCTGCTGCTCATGGTGGCGGCGCTCGCCCGCCTGCTGCATCGCGCCCGCGGCACGCCCGAGCGCGCGGCCGTGGCGGCCGCCTTCATCGCCCTCGTGGCCCATTCGATGATGTACGCGGCCTTCCTCGAGGACCCGCTGGTTTGGACGCTGCTGGGCGCCGGGACGGCGATGGCGATGTGGCCGGCGCCGAGGACGGTGCGCGCCGCGAGCGAGCCGGGCGCGCTCGCCGGGCCAGCCGCGAGCGAGCCGGCATGAGACGCGCCGAGCCGCTCGTCGTCGCCGCGCTGGCGGCGGCGGCCGTGGCCCTCGCGCTGCTCGTGCCGACCTACCCCAACTACGACACCTACTTCCACCTGGTCTGGGGGCGCGATCTCGTCCACGGGATCAAGCCGGACTTCGACGCGTACGCCGCGCCGACCGAGCACCCGCTCTTCCTTGCGCTGTGCGCCGTGGTGGGGACGCTGGGCACCGATGCCGACCGCGTGCTGGTGATCATCTGCGCGCTGTCGCTCGTCGCGCTCGCGTGGGGCACGTTCCGCGTCGGCGAGGCGTGCCTCGGGCCCTGGCCGGGGTTGCTCGCCGCGGCCTTCGTGGGCTCGAGCTTCGCCTTCCTGCTCTACGCGGCGCGCGCCTACGTCGACGTGCCCTTCCTCGCGCTGGTGCTGTGGGCGGCGGCCATGGAGGCGCGCGCGCCGCGCCGCGGGCTGCCCGTGATGGCGGTGCTCGCCGTCGCCGGCCTGCTGCGCCCGGAGGCCTGGGTGCTGGCCGGCGCCTACTGGCTGTGGTGCGACCGGCGGCGGATGGACCTGCTCGCGCTGGCCGCGGCCGCACCGCTGATCTGGTGCCTGGTCGACCTGGTCGTGACCGGCGATCCGCTCTTCTCGCTGCACGCCACGAGCGACCTAGCCGACGAGCTCAACCGCAACCGCGGCCTCGCCTCGGTGCCGGGCTCGTTCGTGTCGTTCGTCACCGACACCGCCCGCCCGCCGGTCGCGCTGGCCGCCGTGGCCGGCGCCGTGCTGCTGTGGCGGCTGGGCCGTGGGCGTGCGCTGCACGTCCCGATAGCCCTGTTCGGCGCCGGCGTCGTGACCTTCCTGGCCACGGGCCTGGCGGGCCTGTCGGTGCTGCCGCGCTACCTCACCGTGCCGGTCATCGCCGTCTGCCTGCTCGCCGGGTACGGCATCCTCGGCTTCACCACGCTCGAGCCTGGGCCGCTGCGGCGGGCGTGGTCGCGCGCCGCCATCGGGGCGGCGCTCGTCGGCGCCGTGTTCGTGGTCGTCAAGGCTCCGGTCGTCAACACGCTGCGCGGCGAGCTGCGCTTCATCAAGGGCACGCACGACGACCTGGTGGCGATCCTCCACGCCCCGGCGGTCCAGCGCGACCTGCGCTGCGGGCCGCTGACCTTCCCCAACTACCGCCTCGTGCCCGATACGCGCTGGCTGCTGGACCTGCCCCGCGACCGGGTCGGCGCGCGCAGCGCCCAGCGCCACGCGCGGGGGGTGGCGATCTTCGTCCTGGGGACCAAGGAGCTCAAGCGCTACGGCTTCGCCGCCGGCGCCAGCGCGTCGACCAACGCGCCCGACCCGGGTTTCGTCCCGATCGCCCGCAACGCCCGCTTCAGCGCCTACGCGGCCTGCGGGTGAGCGGCGCTGGCGCTGTCGAAGCGCACCGCCACCAGACACAAATCGTCGGCCGGCGTCCCCTGGGCGTGCCGCACCGCCGCGGTCCGCAGCGCGGCCACGATCTCCTGCGGCGACGAGCCGCGCAGGTCGCGCAGCGTCTGGCGTGCGGCCCGCTCGCCGAAGAGCGCGTGGTGCGACGTCGCCCGCGCGGTGCGGGCCTCGGTCAGCCCGTCGGTGAAGAGCAGGACGCCGCTGCCGGGCAAGAGGCGCGTCGTCATCGCGTCGCCCTCGAGCGCCGGCTCGACGCCGAGGGGCAGGCAGCGATGGACGTTGGGCAGCGGCTCGCCACGATCGAGGTCCCACGGCGGCGGATGGCCGGCGCTGGCCCACGTGACCGTCGCCCGGTCGGCGGAGAAGATCGCGCACAGCGCCGTCACGAACTCGGTCCCCGGCTCGCGCTCGGCCAGCGCCGTGTTGGCCAGGCGCAGGATGGTCATCGGGTCGTTCGTGTACTCGGCGAAGAGCGCGATGGTGGTGCGCACGAACGAGGCGCGCCGCGCGGCCTCCAGGCCGTGGCCGACGACGTCCCCGACGACCACGAGCGCAGCGCCCTCCGCACCCGGAGCGACGAGGAAGAAGTCGCCGGCCACGAGGCCGTCGGCGGGGGTGTAGGACGTCGCGATCGTCAGCCCTCGGACGGCGGGCAGCTCGGGCGCCGTGAGCGCGGCGCGCAGGCTCTCGAGCTCGCGCACCTCCTGCTCGCTCTCGGCCAGGCGCTGGCGCAGCGCCGCCGTCCGCTCGACGAGGCTCGAGACGAGCACGGCGAGCCCGACGAAGACCACGCCGCGGAAGGCGCCGCCGACGATCTGGGCGCCGGCGCTGACCTCGGCCGCGGGGCTGATGATCTGGACGAGCACCGACAGGACCGTCGCGAGGACGGCGCAGGCGACGGCTGCGGTGCGATCCAGCGCGAAGCCGGCGAGCACGATCGGGAAGGCGGCGAGGAAGACGAGGCTCAGGCCCGGCGTGTCGACGAACAGCCGGACCACGAAGATGGCCACGAGCAGGGCGAAGATCGCGAAGCCGCGCCACTCGGGCCGGGTGAGGACCGCGCGCATGAGCGCTCACCCTAACCGCCGCGTGCGGCGGCTCCTACCGCACGACGGTGGTGTCCACGCCAACCTCGGCGAGGCGCCGCCACAGCGGCTCGTCCTGCGCGCGCGCCGTCTGCGCCAGGGCCCAGTCGCGCAGCTCCTCGTCCGGGCGCGCGCGTGCGCCGGCGTGCGCCAGCAGCGCGTCGGCGAACGCCTCGGGGCCGTCGGCGACCGTCACGGCGCGCGCCCACGTGCGCACGCCGGCCAGGTCCGGCGTGACCGCCCGCCGTCCCTGGCGCGCGTACTTGAGGATGCGGTAAGGCAGGCCCGCGTCGTTGAACGGCTCGACCTTGAAGGGCACGATGCCGACGTCGGCGCACTGCACCAGCCGCGCCGCCGCCTCGTCGTCGAGGCGGCCCAGCCACACGAGGTTGGGCGCCGTGCGGCAGTACTGGAAGTCGGGCTCGTCGCGGCACTCGTCCTCGTGCCATGCGCCGACGAGGAGCAGCACCAGGCGCTCGCCCAGGCGCTCGCTGACGGCGCGCAGCAGCGACCAGTCGGTCCGCCAGCCGAGATGGCCGATCGAGACCGCGACCACGTCGCCCCCCCGGGGCGCGGGAAAGGAGTCCGCGGCCAGGGGCACGAGCGTCGGGCGGCGACCGGCGACGCCCTCGAGGCGCGCGAGCTCGTCGGACACCGTGATGACCACGGCGGCTCGCGCGGCGGCGTGCTCGTTGAGCTCCTCCAGCCGCGCGCGCTGGCGCTCGGAGGCGTCGTAGGCGCGCTCGAAGCGGTCCCAGCGCCAGTACCACAGCTCGCAGCCGGGAGCTCCGGCGATGAGCGCCCGGGCGAGCTGGTACTGGAGCGCGTGGAAGATGACGACCACGCGCGGCTCGCCCTTGCGCCGGCGCAGCGCGCGCAGCAGCCGCCGGGCCTGCCGCGCGGCGATCCCGTCACCGAGCACGAGCGGGACCCGCGCGAAGAGGCCGTAGGGGACGCGCGGCGGGTCGACGGCGACCACGCCCTCGGCGCGCAGCAGGTCCTCGGCCTGGTCGCGCAGGATGAACCGCTCGAGCGGCGCGGGGAGGAGCAGGACGCAGATGGGCCGGTCCGCCACGGGCGAGAGGCTACTTAGGGGGGCCTACGAGCCCGCAGGCGGCAGCGGGACGCGGGCCCGGACCGTCGTGCCGGCGCCCGGAGGACTGTCGACCGACAGCGTCCCGTCGAGCGCGTCGAGGCGGTCGGCGAGCCCGCGCAGGCCGGAGCCCGCGGCCGTGCTCGCGCCGCCGATGCCGTCGTCGACCACCTCGGCCACGACCGCGCCGTCGGCGACGTCGACGTGGACGTGCGCCATCGACGCCCGCGCGTACTTGGCCACGTTGGTGAGCGCCTCCGCCACCGTGAAGTAGATGGCGGCCTCCACGTCAGCCGCGGCCCGCGCGCGCGGCGTGTGCAGCTCGACCGGCACCGGCGACCGGGCGACGAGCCCTTCGAGGGCGGCCGCGAGGCCATGGTCGCTCAGGACGGCGGGATGGATGCCGTGGGCGAGGTCGCGCAGCTCGGCCAGGCCCTCGCGGACCTGCTCGAACGCCTCCTGTACCGTCGGCTCGGCCGGCGTGTCGCGCGCGAGGGCCTGCGCGCGCTTGAGGGCGAGCGAGGCCAGCACGAGCCGCTGCTGCGCGCCGTCGTGCAGATCACGCTCGATCTTCTTGCGCGCCGCGTCGGCCGCCTGGACGATGCGCACGCGCGAGGCGCGCAGCTCCTCGGTGCGCGCCTGCTCGATCTCGTGGCGGCGCAGCGCGTCCTCGGCCGCGCGCCGCTCGGTGATGTCGAAGATCGCCCCGTCCATCCACAGGCGCCCGCCGGGGCCCGGCACCATCTGCCCGCGGTCGAGGACCCAGCGCACCTCGCCGTCGGCGCGCACGACCCGGTACTCGAGGACGAACGGCTCCTCGTGGTCGCCGGCCTCGGCCACGGCCGCCATCACGCGGTCGCGATCGTCGGGGTGGATGATGCTGATGAGCGTGCGGCGCGCGCTGGCCACGAAGTTCGCCGGCGGGTAGCCCGAGATGCGCTCGATCTCGTCGCTGATGAGCTCGAGCGCGTGCCCGGCGTGCCAGGCCGAGCGGTAGATGGCGCCGGGCACGTTGACCATCAGCGTGCGCATGAGCCGGTCGTCGGAGCGCTGGCGCACGGCGCGCAGGCCCGTGCGCAAGCGAGCCAGCAGCTCCCCGCGCGTGAACGGCCGGTGCAGGTAGTCGTCGGCGCCCGCCGTGAGCGCCGCGTCGGCCATCGTGCCCTTCGCGGTGATGGCGAGCATCCACGCCTCGCCCAGCTGCGCGTCGTCGTGCAGCGCGCGGCACACGCCGGCCACGTCGAGCCCGCGCACCTCGCGATCGACGATGATGAGGTCGGCGGGCGCCTCCGCGAGCGCGGCCCGTGCGGCCGCTGCGTCGCGCACCGCCCGCGTGCCGTGGCCGGCGGCGTGCAGCCACGGATGGACCTCCGGCTCGGCGGCGCCCACCACGAGCACGCTGGCCTGCCGGCGCCGCACGGATCCGAGGTCGGGCACGCCCCGATTATCGTGCTCCGCCGTGCAGGACTACCTCAAGCGCCTGGCGATGTCGGGCGTGGCCTACCAGGCCTCGAGCCTGGTGGCGGGCTTCCTGGCCCTCTTCACCCTGCCGCTCTACACCCACCACCTCTCGGAGGCCGAGCTGGGCTACGCCGAGACCCTGCTCACGACCATCATCCTCGTCAGCATCCTCCTGCGCTTCGGGGTGGGCGAGGCGTTCGTGCGCTTCTACTTCGACGACGACGACCCGGACCGCCGCGACACGCTGGCACGGCGCACGACGTCGTTCGCCCTGGTCACGACGACCGTCGCGGCGCTGATCGCCCTGGCCTTCGCGGGCGAGCTGTCGCAGGCCCTGCTGCGCACCCGCGACGCGACGCTGATGGCCTACGGGATCCTCGGGCTCTGGGCCTTCACGAACCTCGAGATCGCGTATGCGCTGCTGCGCGTCGACGAGCGCCGGCGCACGTACCTCGTCGCCAGCCTCAGCAACGTCCTGCTCACCGTGGCGCTGACGGTGACCCTCGTCGTCGGCTTCGACGCCGGGGCGCGCGGCTACGTCCTGGGCAACTACGCGGCCTCGACGGCGGTCCTCGCCGGCCTGTGGGCCTTCGCCCTGCGCCACCGCATCGGGCTGGACCTGCGCGCGCCGCGCTCGCTGGGACCGCTGCTGCGCTTCGGCGCTCCGACGGTGCCGGCCGATGCCGCCGTCTTCGCGCTCAACGTCGTCGACCGCGCCTGGCTGCTGCGCGCCGACTCGCCCGCCGCGGCCGGCCTCTACGCCGTGGCCGTCAAGCTGGCGACGGTCGTCATCGTCGCCGTGCGCGGGTTCCAGGCGGCCTGGCCACCGCTGGCCTACTCGATCGTGCACGAAGACGAGGCGCGCCATCTCTATGCGCTCGTCACCACCGCCTACGTGATCGTCACCGGCCTGGTCGTCGCGAGCCTGACCCTGCTCGGACGCTGGGTGGTGCGCCTGCTTACCGCCGACCCGTTCTTCGCGGCCCACGAGGCGCTGCCATGGGTGGCGCTCGGCTGGGCGCTGTACGGGCTGTTCCTCGTCTTCGTGACCATCGCCGGGCGCGCGAAGGTGACCACGCGAACGTTCCCGGCGGCGGCGGTCGGCCTGGCCGTGAACGTCGCCTGCCTGGCCGCGCTGGTCGGTCCGCTGGGGCCCTCCGGGGCGGGCATCGCGCTGTGCGCCGCCTATCTGGCCATGCTCGTGGCCGTCCACCTGCTCACGCGTCGGCTCTTCGTCGTGCCCTTCGAATGGGTACGGATCGCGCGCGTCGTCGCGATCATCGCCGGCGTCGCGGTGGCGGGCGAGCTGCTGCTGCCCACCAGCGGAGCGGGCGGCTTCGCGGCGCGCGCGCTGGCCCTCGCCGTCATCCCCGCGCTGCTCGCGCCCGAGCTCCTGCGCCTGCGCGCGCGGCTCATGGGCCCCGTACGGTCGACCGGCTAGAGCCGGCGACCGCGGTTGTGCTCGATCGCCGCCTCGCGCAGGCCCTCGCCGCGGTCGGGGCGCAGGGTGGCGGTCACGTGGCGCCAGTAGCGACGCGGGTCGTGGCCGGGGAGGGCGAGCGCGGCGATCGAGCGCACCGCGTAGGCCCACGCGGTCAACACGCGCACGATGGCGGCCGCGGTGGCCGAGTGGTGCTTGCGCATGTAGCGGTCGCGGTTGCGCGAGAGCTCGACGATCCGCCGCTCGGGCACGGGGCCGGTGGAGAGCTGCTCGTGGTGGACGACGTGCGCGGCGGGCACGTACAGGGTTCGCCAGCCCGCGTCGCGCAGCCGCCGGCAGAAGTCGACCTCGTCGGAGTAGACGAAGAAGGCGGGGTCGAACCACTCGATCTCTCGCGCGGCCTCGGTGCGCACGAGCAGGGCGGCCGACTGGGCCCAGTCGACGCGGCGGGTGCGCTCGCCGCGACTCTGAACCGTCATCAGGCGGTGCAGGAAGACCGCGCCCACGAGCGCGGTGGCGGGAGACGGGAAGCGCCACGCGCTCGGCTGGACGGTGCCGTCGGGTCGCAGGAGCCGTGCCCCCGCGGCCGCCGCCTGAGGGTGCTCCTCGAGCGCGTCGCGCAGGGCGCGCACGGCGCCGGGTCGCAGCTCGGAGTCCTCGTTGAGCAGCAGCGCGTAGCGGCCGCGGGCGCGCTTGAGCAGCGCGGTGTCGTTCTCGCCCTTGCCCCGCCGGCGCTCGAGGGCCACGACCTCGGGTGCGAGCGGGTGGCGCCGGGCGGCGGTGGCCGAGCCGTCGCGCGAGGCGTTGTCGAGCACGAGCACCTCGGTCTCGAAGTCGAGCCCGTCGCGCTCCGCCGCGATGGCGTCCAGGCAGCGCACGAGCAGCTCACGCTGCTCGGTGTTGACGACGCAGACGGACAGTTCGACGGCCATCGCGACGCTTATTGTCACCACTTCGATGCGAGTCAGCGTCCTCGACCCGGCCGCGTATACGCCGCCGTACGACCGTGCGCTGTGCGCGGCGCTGGCGCGCGCCGGCGCCGAGGTCGAGCTCGTCACCGCCTCCTTCCCGCACGGCGAGGTGCCACCCGCCCGCGGCTTCGCCGTGCGCGAGGACTTCTACCGCCACGCGCCACCCGGGCGGGGGCGTCGCCCGGCGCGGCTCCTCAGCCACGTGCCGGACATGCTCCGCGCATCGCGCCGCCCGGCCGACGTCGTGCACTTCCAGTGGCTGGCCGTGCAGCAGGTCGACGCGCAGCTCGTGCGCGCCTTCGCGCGCCCGCGGGTGCTGACGGCCCACGACGTGCTCCCGCGCGAGCCGCGCGGTGGGCGGCGCTGGGCCCACGGCGCCCAGCGCCGCCTCTACGAGCGCATGGACGCGATCGTCGTGCACTCCGAGCACGGCCGGCGCCGCCTGGTCGACGAGCTGGCGCTCGATCCGTCGGGCGTGCACGTCATCGCGCACGGCGTGCTGCGCCCAGCCGGCGACGCGCCCCTGCCGGCCGAGGTCGCCGGCTTCGAGGGCCCGGTCGTGCTCTGCTTCGGCCTGCTGCGGCCCTACAAGGGCCTCGACGTGCTCGTCGAGGCGTGGCGCGGCATCGAGGGCGCGCAGCTGTGGATCGTCGGCGCGCCGCGGATGGCCACCGCGCCGCTGCGCGCCGCCGCTCCGCCCGGCGTGCGCTTCGTGGAGCGCTTCGTCAGCGAAGGCGAGGCCGCCGCGCTCTTCCGCCGCGCCGACCTCGCCGTGCTGCCCTATCGCGAGATCGACCAGTCGGGGGCGCTCTTCACGGCGCTCGGGTTCGGCGTCCCGCTCGTGCTCAGCGACGTCGGCGGCTTCCCCGAGATCGCGGCGGCCGGAGCCGCGGTGCTCGTCCCGCCCGGCGACGCGGCCGCGCTGCACGCCGCGCTGGCGAGGCTGCTCGGTGACGCCTCCGGCCGCGCCACCCTGGCGGAGGCCGCGTCGCGCCTGGCCGGCGAGCGCCACGACTGGGACGCCATCGCGCGCGCCCACCTGGATCTCTATGGAACGCTGCTGCCGTGACCGGGGTGGCCGTCGTCTTCTGGATCGCCGTCGGCCTGCTCGCCTACGCGCAGGTCGGCTACCCGCTGCTGCTCGAGCTGCTCGGACGCGCGCGCCGTCCTCGCGACCTCGAGGCGGGCGCCGCGGACGAGGGCGAGCCACATGTCTCGCTCATCGTGGCCGCCCACCGCGAGGCCGAGATCATCGCGGCCAAGGTCGCCAACGCGCGGGCGCTGGACTGGCCGGCCGAGCGGCTGGAGGTCATCGTCGCCTGCGACGGCTCCCCCGACGAGACGCCGGCGCGCGCGCGGGCGGCGGGGGCCGACGTCGTGCTCGAGCTGCCGTGGGGCGGCAAGGTGCGGGCGCAGGACGCCGCCGTGGACCGCGCCGGCGGCGAGCTGCTGGCCTTCTCGGACGCCAACGCGCTCTGGGAGCCGGGCGCGCTGCGTGCCCTCGTCGCGAAGTTCTCGGATCCCGAGGTCGGCTACGTCTGCGGGCAGGTCCGCTTCGTCAACGACGGCGGCACGAATCAGGAGGGCCTGTACTGGCGCTACGAGATGGCGATCCGCCGGCGCGAGTCGCAGCTGGAGTCGGTCACCGCCGGCAACGGCGCGATCTACGCGGTGCGTCCCGAGGCCTACCTGCGCGTGGACCCCGTCATGGGCCACGACCTGTCGCTGCCCTTCAACATGGTCAAGCGCGGGTGGCGCGCGCTCTACGCCCCGGACGCGCGCGCGACGGAGAAGATGGTCCCGACCGTCGAGGGCGAGTTCGCCCGCAAGCGGCGGATGATGAGCCACGCGTGGCCGATCGTCCTGCGCGGCGGCCTGCTCGCGCCGGGCGGCTACCCGCCCCTCTACGCGGTCATGGTCGTCTCGCATCGCGTGCTGCGCTACGGCGCGCCCTTCCTGCACCTCGTGGCGTTCGCGGCCAATGCCGCCCTGCTCGGCCGCGGCTGGCTGTACGTGGCGACGTTCGCCGTGCAGCTCGCGGTGCTGGCGGCCGCGCTGGCCGGTCGCGTCGTGCGCGCGCGCCCGCTGCTCATCGCGCGCTACTACGTGCTGACGACGGCCTCGGTCGCGGCCGGGCTGTGGGACTACCTGCGTCACGGCACGCCGGCCGGCTGGGCGCCGCCCGAAGGGACGCGCTGATGGCCCGCCGCGCCTTCGACATCGTCGTGGCGGGCACGGCGCTGGCCGTCGCGTCGCCCCTGCTGCTGGCCGCGGTCGTCGCTATCCGGCTCGAGTCGCGCGGCAGCGCCATCTATCGCCAGCGTCGCATCGGGCGCGACGGCCGTCCCTTCGACGTCATCAAGCTGCGCACGATGGTCACGGGCGCCGAGCACGTCGGCGCCGGCCTGGCGGTCAGCGAAGGCGACACGCGCATCACCCGCGTCGGGCGCCTCCTGCGGCGCACGTCGCTGGACGAGGTGCCCAACCTCGTCAACGTGCTGCGCGGCGACATGGCCATCATCGGGCCACGCCCCACCGTCCCGGTCCAGGTTGACCGCTACACCGAGCGCCAGCGCGGCCGGTTGGCGATCAAGCCCGGCATCACGGGCTGGGCGCAGATCCACGGGCGCACCGAGCTGCCGTGGGACGAGCGCATCGAGCTCGACCTCTGGTACATCGAGCACCGCTCCTGGCGCCTGGACCTACAGATCCTCTGGCGGACGGCCCGCATGGTCCTGGGCGGCCACGGGCTCTATCGCGGTGACGAACCCGCGTGGCGCGACCCCCCGGGGAGCTAGGCTTCCCGGTCCCCCATGTCGCACCGGGCAGAGGAGAAGGACCGCCGGCGCCGCGAGCGCCTCGAGCGCGAGGAGGCCGCGCGCCGCAGCGCGGCGCGCAAGCGCACGCTCCAGCTCGGCGGCGGCGTGGCGCTCGCGCTCGTCGTCATCGCCGCCGTGGCGCTCCTGGCGCTGGGCGGGGGCGGCGGAGGCAACGACGCGTCGGTCGACGTCGGCAAGCTGACCTCCGACGCCACGGCGGCGGGCTGCACGTTCAAGTCGTTTCGCTCCGAGGGGCGCACGCACACCGCGGACAAGGTGACCTACAAGACCAACCCGCCGACCTCGGGCAACCACAACCCCACGCCCGCGCCGGACGGGATCTACCGCCCCGGCAACACGCCGGCCAAGGAGAACTACGTCCATACCCTCGAGCACGGCCGCATCGAGTTCCAGTACAAGCCCGGCACCTCGGCGGCCGACATCGCCAAGCTGCGGGCGCTGGCCGAGGAGCCCCTCAACGGCAGCGCCGGCTACCACACGCTGCTGTTCGAGAACAACACCGACATGCCCGCGTCGTTCGCGGCGACGGCGTGGACGAAGTCGATCACCTGCTCGTCGCTCACCCCGCGGGCGCTCGACGCGATGCGCGAGTTCCGCAAGGCCTTCACCGACAAGGCCCCCGAGCTGATCCCGTAGTCGGGAGCGTCGCCCGCCCGGCGGCCGCCCCGAATGGCTAGGCCCGTGGCCGCCGCACCGGATCGGGCTAGGCCCGTGGCCGCCGCTCCGCGTTCCGATAGCCTAAGGTGACGCATCGTTCACCTTTGCAGGAGGCGAGTACCCGCCATGGCAAAGCAGCCCCGCAACCTCGTCGGCCAGGTCGCGGCCGTCACCGGTGCCGCGCGCGGCATCGGCAAGGCGACCGCGCAGGCGTTCGCGCGCGAGGGCATGAAGGTCGCCATCGGCGACATCGACGCCACGCTGGCCGAGCAGGCGGCGGCCGAGATCGGGCCCGCCGCCCAGGGCTTCGCGCTCGACGTGACCCGGCGCGACTCGTTCGAGGCCTTCCTCGACGGCGCCGAGGAGCGCTTCGGTCCCCTCGACGTGCTCGTCAACAACGCCGGGATCATGGCCCTGGGGCGATTCGTCGACGAGGACGACGGCACCACTGCGCGGATGGTGGACATCAACCTGCACGGCGTCATCCTGGGCATGAAGCTCGCGCTCCCGCGGATGATGGCCCGCGACCGCGGCCACGTGGTCAACATCTCCTCGCAGGCCGGGAAGTACGGCGCGCCGGGCGGCGCCACCTACTCGGCCACCAAGCACGCGGTCATCGGCCTCACCGAGGCGGTGCGCGGCGAGCTGCACATCGAGGGCTCGGCGGTGGAGCTCAGCTACGTGATGCCGTTCGTGGTCAACACCGAGCTGGGGGCCGGGACCGGCCAGGCCAGGGGACTCAGGCACCTCGAGCCCGGCGACGTGGCCGACGCCATCGTCGACGCGCTGCGCCGCGGCGTCGTCGACGTCTGGCTTCCGCGCTCGAGCCGCCACACGCAGCGCCTGAACCAGATCCTTCCGCGTCGCATCAGCGAGCGGATCGCGCGCGCGCTGAAGGCCGATCGCGTGCTGATGGGCGCCGACAAGCAGGCGCGCGCGGCCTACGAGCTGCGCGCGGCGCACTCCGAGCCGGCCGTGGAGCCGAGCGACGAGGCCCGCCAGCTGACGCCGTAGGCGCCGGGCGCCCAGGCGCGGCCGCTGACGCCGGAGGGCGCCCCGCCGTCAGGAGCCGCTGAGGCTCAGGTCATGGGCTTCGCGCGCGGCCAGCGATCGGCCGAAGCGGCCCACGCACGGCACGCACTCGCTCGGGGCCTGCATCGCCAAGCCGGCCTCGACGAACGCGCGCGCGGGGGAGCCGGCGCGTGCCAGCGACGCCACGCCCACCTCGGCAGCGGTGCCCACAAGGCCGTCGTTCGTCGACATGCGCTGGCTCTCGGCCGCCTCGCGGATGGCGTCGGCCGTCGTGTTCGCCGCGTCGACGTCGGCGTGCGCGAGCAGCGCTGCGATCTCGTGATCGCCGACGTGCGCGACCACGTCGGTGCCGCGCAGCCGGCGACGCACGACGTCGAGGATCGCCGCGAGCAGGCCGTCGGCGATCTCGGGGCCGTGCACCGAGCGGACCTCGGGCAGGGTCTCGAGGGAGCAGCGCAGGAGCGCGGCCTGCTCGCCGTAGCGCCGGCAGCGCAGGAGCTGGTGGCGCACCGCGCGCTCGAAGGCCCGGCGGCCCGGCGGCCCGGCGAGCACCTCGGCGGCGTCGCTTGTCGGCTGGTCGTTCGTGGCCCGCGAGACCTGCCAGAGCAGGCAGCCCTCGCCTTCGCTGCCGCCTACCAGCGACGTCGCGGCCGAGACGCGGACGTAGGAGCCGTCGCTGCGCGCCAGGCGCCACGTGCCCCGGTCGACGAGGGCGCCGCCTCCGAGCCCGAGCGCGCGACGCTCCTCCTCGCTCGGAAGGTCACCCGGATGCGCGAGCTCCTGGACCGTGCGCTCGAGCAGCTCGGCGGCCTTGAAGCCCAGAAGCGCGCACAGCGCGCGGTTGACGCGCAGCACCCGACCGTCGGTCGCGATCAGCGCCATGGGCATCGGAGCCGCGCGGAACGCTCGCGCCAGCCCGGCGAGGTCGGCGGAACGGCGCACCGCCATGCGGCCGCGGACCACGAGCGCGTCCAGGCGCGCCTCGAGCTCCTGGGGGTCGAACGGCTTGACCACGCAGTCGTGCGAGCCCGCGCGCAGGAGGGCGGCGATGTCCTCCGGCGAGGCGGCGAGCGTCAGCAGCGGCGCCTCGCCCAGTCGCCGCGCCAGCGCAGCGGTCGCGGCGCCGCCCGCGGCCGCGTCGAGCACGACGACGTCGGGGCGGCGGGCGGCGATGAGACGCGCGGCCCCGAGTGCGTCGCTGGCGTGGCGCACGTCGTAGCGCTCGCCGAGAAGCTCCTGCACGAACGCACCGAGCTCGTTGTGGGCCGTGACCACGAGCAGGTTCGGCCGATCGGCGCCGAGCTCGGCGAGCTGGGCCGCGGCCGAGGTGGCCGCGCGCCGGCTGTCGGCGTCGAGGTCGGCGCGCAGGCGCTCCACGGTCGCGCGCTGGCGCTCGGCCACGTCGATCATCCACGGCGGCGTGTCGATGACGCCCGAGTCGGTGCGTGGCGCAGGCGAGGACGTCGCGGGCGAGGTCAGCGGCAGCTCGACCGCGAACAGCGCGCCGCCCTCCGGCGCGTCGGAGAGCGTCACCGTGCCGTTGTGCAACGCCACCAGGTCGCGCACGATCGAGAGGCCGAGGCCCGTCCCGCCGGGCCGGGCGGCGCTCTCCGCCCCGCGGCGGTAGCGCTCGAAGATCTCCTCGCGCAGGCTGCGGGCGACGCCGGGGCCATTGTCGGCCACCTCCAGGCGCAGCCGCTCGTCCAGCGCCGCGAGCGTGCAGCGAACGGTGCCACCGGGGGGCGCGTGCTTGAGTGCGTTGGCCAGCAGGTTCGAGACGACGGACAGCACCTTCTCCTCGTCGACCCGCGCGCGCAGCTCCACGGGGGCCTCGACCACGAGGCGCTGCTCGCGCAGCTCGGCCACGCTGGCGAACCCCTCGCAGCTGGAGCGCACGAGGCGGGCGACGTCCACGTCGCGCGGCTCGAGCACGAGGTGCCCGCCGTCCAGCCGCGAGACCTGGAGCAGCTCGTCGACGCGCTTGAGCAGGACGTACGCGTTGGCCCGGATCCGCTCGACGTCGTGCGCGTGCGAGGCGCCCGGCTCGGCGTGCGCCAGCACGCGGCTGCACAGCCCGAGCACGATGGACAGCGGCGTCTTCAGCTCGTGGCCGACACCGGCCAGCAGCTCACGCCGTTGCTCGTCGAGTGCGCGCGACCAGTTCGCTAGCGAACCAGTTTCGAGGTCGTGACGGTGTGCGCCCCGCGCGCCCCGTCCCGCCGCCATGCGCTGCCCTCGGGAATCGCCCCTGTCGGCATCCTGACCGACCATTCCCCAGCCCCCCCGGCTTGTCTTGAGGTCGTATGTGCGGTACGTCCGGAATCAAAGCGCGACAAACCCGCTCGCTCAGGGCAATTTCGTACCCCAGCCGCCACCGCGACTTCCCCCCGCCGACCCGTAGGCAACTCACCCGTAGAGCCCGCGAGGGCAGGACTACCTTCCCTCCGCACGGTTCATTGCGGCAGGATGCCCTCCGATCGTGCGCCGTCGCAGACGCGACTGGTGGTGGACCGTGCTGGCCCGCCCCCGTCGCCCCGCGGCCGCCGGGCGGTTCCCCACATACCCCCCAGGGAGCCGCCCGTGCGGCCAATGGGGTATAAAAGTACCCCCACGGCTTCGCAGTTGTGCAGTTTCATGACCCACGTCGGCCACACGATGTGGCGATAGGTGACCGCCACGGGCATGGGGGCGGGCGCCGGTAAGGGGCAAACTCCGGGGGGGCAACATGTCAGAGAAGGAACTCGAGGGTTCGGGCTCTCGCGGCGACGACCCGCTTCGCGTCATCGTCGTGGACGACGACCCGCTGGCGCGCAGGATGCTGCGCGACGTCCTGCAGGACGCGGGCATCGTGGTCATCGCCGAGGCGGGCGGCGGTCGCGAGGCGATCGAGCTCACCACCTACTACAAGCCGGACGTCGTGGTCATGGACCTCGTCATGCCCGGCATCGACGGCATCGCCGCGACGCGGCAGATCGTCGACCAGTCGCCGGACGTGCGCGTCGTCATGCTCACCTCCTCGGACAGCGAGGAGGTCGGCCTCCTGACCCTGCGCGCCGGCGCGTCGGGCTTCCTGTGCAAGAGCGTCGGCCTCGACTCCCTGCCGCGGGCCCTGCGCTGCGCGCGCGAGGGCGAGGCGGTCGTGTCGCGCCAGCTCACGATGCGCCTGATCGAGGGCATGCGTCGCGTCAGCGAGGACGGCGCCGGGATGCGCCCGATCCGCAGCCCGCTGACGCCGCGCGAATGGGAGGTCCTCGACCTCCTGTGCCAGCAGCGCTCGACCGACGAGATCGCCGACACGCTGGTCCTCTCGGTCGAGACCGTGCGCTCGCACATCAAGAGCGTGCTGCGCAAGCTCGGCGTGCGGTCGCGGCAGGAGGCCATCAGGTGCGCCGGGCGGCTGCGCTCCGGCTTGGTCCCGACCAGCCTGGCCGAGGCATGATCTCCTCGGCGCCGGCCATCAACGGCGCCGAGGCACACCTCGACGCCTACGCGGCCCAGGCCGCGCACCAGCTGGGCGAGGCGGTCGCGCTCCTGCGCGGCTACCTGGCCATGCTCGAGCCGCGCGGCGAGCGCGACGCCGAGCTCGAGGTCGCGCTGCGCGGGATGTCGGCGGGCACGGAGCGCGCCCAGCGCTTCGTCGACGACCTGCTCGACCTCGCCGCCTCGGCGCGCGCCGACGGGCCCATGGGCCCGGTGTCGCTCCGCGACGCCCTCGACACCGCGTGCCGCCGCCTGGAGACGGAGCTGAGCGAGGCGGGCGCCGAGGTGCACGCCGAGGCGCTGCCCGAAGCGTGGGCCGACCGCGAGCTCCTCGTGCGCCTGCTCTGCCATCTGCTGCGCGTGGCCCTGTCGGCCGGAGCGCGCAGCATCGGCGTGGCGGCGGTCCCCGAGGACGCCATGGTCCGGGTCGAGGTGCGCGACGACGGCGCGCCGGCCAGCGGCGACCCCTTCGCCCCCTTCGGGCGCGCCCGCGGGCGCGGGCCGCTGGTGGGCGCCGGCGTCGGGCTCACCGTGAGCCAGAGGATCGTCGCGCACCACGGCGGCACCATCGCCCTCGACCAGGACGCCGAGGGCGCCACGGTCTCGAGCTTCACCCTTCCGGCCGAGGGGTGAGATGAAGGTCAGCGGCCGGCCGCAGGCGACCGCGGCGCGCGGATCGCCGCCGCGCGTGCTGCTGTGCGACGACAGCGCCGAGCTGCGCGCCCTCTTCCGATCGGCGATCGAGGGCGGCGGCGACGTCGCCGTCGTCGGCGAGGTGGGCGACGGCGACGAGGCCGTCCGGCTCGCCGCCGAGCACCAGCCCGAGGTGGTGGTGCTCGACCTGGAGATGCCGGGGCCCCTCCCGGAGGCGCTCCTCACGGCGCTGCGCCGCGCGGCCCCGGGCGCGGGGCTCGTCACCTTCTCGGGGCACGATCCCGCCGCGGTGGCGGGCGCCGCGGTGAGCGAGATCGCGCTGCACCTGCCCAAGACGACGGATCTCGCGGTGGCCGCTCGCGCGGTGCGCGACCTCGGCAGAGCCCGCACCGCCTCCTGAGGGGGTGCCGCACCGCCTCCCGAGGCGGACGCTCGCCAACGGATACTGCGCGGCCGCTGGCGAGGGCATACTCCCCCGCATGACCTGGAGCGCGGGCGTCGAGCCCTTGCGGCCTGCCGCGCCTCGCGTCGTCATCGCCGACGACGACGCGGGGTTCCGCAGCGGGGTGCGGGCTGCGCTCCAGGACGCGGGCATCGTCGTCATCGCCGAGGCCGACAACGGCCGCGACGCGATCGACCTGGCCATCCACTTTCGGCCCGACGTCGTCCTGATGGACGTGGTCATGATCGGCATGGACGGCATCTCGGCCACCCGCGCGATCACCGCGCGCGCTCCCGAGGTCCAGGTCGTCCTGCTCACGAGCTCCGCCGACGCCGAGCTCGGCATGATCGGGCTGCGCGCCGGCGCCGACGGCCACCTCGTCAAGGGCATCGAGCTCGACGACCTGGTGATCGCCGTGCGCCGGGCCGCCGGGGGCGATCCCGTGCTGGCCCCGGCGGTGGCTCGCCGCCTGATCGAGCGGCTGCGCGCGCTGCCCGACGGCGGCCTCGGCGTGCGGCCGGTGCGCAGCTCGCTGACCTCGCGCGAGTGGGAGGTCCTCGACCTCCTCTGCGCCGGGCTGTCGGTCGACGAGGTCGCCGACCGCCTCGTCCTCGCGCGTGACACCGTGCGCACGCACGTCAAGCGGATCCTGCGCAAGCTCGGCGTCCATTCGCAGGCCGAGGCCATCGAGATGGCCAACGGCATCCGGGCCACGTACGCGCCCGGGCATCGCCAGCCGCACTAAGAGCGGTCGCGCGCGAAGCATCGCGCTAACGCGTTGCCTGTGACGCAAGGAATCGCGGCGACGGCCCGTTCTTCAGGCGATGAACGTACGACCGCGGATCCTCTCCGTCATCGGCGCCCGTCCCGAGATCATGCAGGCCGCGCCCGTCTCCGAGGCGCTGGCCGGCCTGGCCGACGAGATCCTCGTCCACACCGGCCAGCACTACGACGAGGCGATGTCCGAGGCGCACATCCACGCGACGCGCCTGCCGCGCCCGCGCCACAACCTCGGCGTCGGCTCGCGCCCGCGCGACGAGCAGATCGCCCTGGGGCAGCAGCGCCTGGCCGAGGTCATCGCCATCGAGTCGCCCGACGTGGTCGTCGTTCGCGGCGACACGAACGCCACCCTGTCGGGCGCCCGTGCCGCCGTTGCGGCCGGCGTTCCCCTCGTGCACGTCGAGGCGGGCCTGCGCTCCTACCGCGACGACATGCCCGAGGAGCACAACCGCATCGAGACCGACCACCTCGCCGACCTCCTGCTGGCGCCGACGCCCGGCGCGCGCGCCAACCTGCTGGACGAGGGCGTCTCGGGGCGCGTCGAGGTCACCGGCGACCCGCTGTGCGACACGCTCGAGCGCTGGCGCCCGGAGATCGTGCCGGCCGAGGGCGAGTTCGTCCTGGCCACGGTCCACCGCAACTACAACACCGACGCGCCCGAGCGCCTGCAGGCCGTGCTCGACTGCCTGGCCCGTGCGCCCTGGCGCGTGACCTTCCCCGTGCATCCGCGCACGCGCGCCGCCCTGAAGTCCTGGGGCCTGGACGTGCCGGCCAACGTCGACCTCGTCGATCCGGTGCCCTACACCCGCATGCTCGAGCTCGAGCGCGGCGCGCAGGCCATCGCGACCGACTCCGGCGGCGTGCAGCGCGAGGCCTACCTGTGGGGCGTCCCCTGCATCACGCTGCGCGAGGAGACCGAGTGGGTCGACACGGTGACCGCGGGCTGGAACACGCTCGTCGGCGTCGACCCCGAGGCGTTCGCCGAGGCGCTCGAGCGCCCGCGGCCTGACACGCGACCCAACATCTTCGGCGACGGCCGCGCTGCGCACCGCATCGCGCAGCTGGTCATCGCCCTGGCCTGCAGCGAGCTGGAGGAAGCGGCATGAGCGACCTGGCGATCGGCATCATCGGCCTCGGCCGGATGGGCAGCTACCACCTCGAGACGTGGGAGCACGTCGAAGGCGCCCAGGTCGTCGGCGTGGCCGAGCCCAACGAAGAGGTGGCGCGCCAGCGCATCGGACGCCGCCCCATCGCCCACTTCAAGAGCTACCGCGACCTGATCTCGCGCCGCGACGTGGACGCCGTGTGCATCACCGCGCCCTCCCAGCAGCACGCGAACATCGCGATGGACGTCATCGCCGCGGGCAAGCACCTGCTCGTCGAGAAGCCGATCGCGACCACGCTCGAGGACGGCCTGCGCATGGCCGCCGCCGCACGCACCGCGGGCGTCAAGCTCATGGTCGGGCACGTCGAGCGCTTCAACCCCGCCGTAGGCAAGCTCACCGAGCTCATCGCCGACGGGCGCATCGGCCGGGTCTTCCGCGTCCACGCCACGCGCGTCGGCCCCATGCCGCTGCGCATCATGGACGCGGGCGTCGCCATCGACCTGGCCACGCACGACCTCGACATCATGCAGTTCGTCCTCGGACGCGACATCAGCCGCATCTACGCCGAGGGCGCGCAGTGCGCGCACCCGACGCAGGAGGACATGATCGCCTGCCTGCTGCGCTTCGGCGACGACGGGCCCATGGGCCTGCTCGACGTCAACTGGCTCACGCCCGAGAAGCGCCGCGAGATCTCGGTCATCGGCGAGGGCGGGATGCTGAGCGCCTCCTACCTGACCCAGGACGTCTGGTTCGCCGAGTCGCCGACCGCGCCGACCGGGTGGGACGAGCTCGCGCGCATCCGCGGCGACGCCGAGGGCGCCGCCCTGCGCTTCGCCCTGCGCCGCGTCGAGCCGCTCAAGGCCGAGCTCGAGGCCTTCGCCGCCTGCGTGCGCGACGACACGCCCGAGCCGATCACCGCCTACGACGGCTGCCGCGCCCTGATCGCCGCGCTGGCCGTGCGCGACTCGGCCGCCAACTCGCGTCCCGTGACCCTCCTCGACATGCCCAGCCCGGCGCCGCTCGCCGTCGCCGCCTAGATCCAGGAAGACCACCGTGATCCGCTTCGTCATCCCTGCCTACAACGAGGCCGAGAACATCCCCAACCTGATGGCCGACCTCGGCCCTCGGGCCCGGGAGCTCGGCGCGCGCATCATCTTCGTCGACGACGGCTCGAGCGACGGGACGTACGAGGCGATCCAGAAGCACCGCGACGGCCTGCACCTCGCCGTGGTGCGCCACCAGGTCAACCGCGGCCTCGGCACGGCGATCAACTCCGGCCTGCGCGCCGCGCTGGGCGAGTCCCAGGACGGCGACGCGATCGTCACGCTGGAGGCCGACAACACCTCCGACCTCGACGACCTCCCTGCGATGATGGCGAAGTTCAACGCCGGGGCCGACGTCGTCCTCGCCTCGGTCTACGCGCCGGGCGGGCGCATCGTCGGCGTCGCGCCCTGGCGCCTCGCCGCCTCCAAGGCGGTCTCGAACTCCTTCCGCTACGCCGGCGGGCTGAAGGACATCCACACGCTCTCCTCGCTGTATCGCGTCTACCGCGCCGGCACGCTGCGCCGCGCGGCCGAGACCTACGGCTGGCTGCTCGTGCGCGAGCCGGGCTTCGCCGCGAACGTCGAGTTGCTGCTCAAGCTCTACAACGCGGGGGCGACTGTCTCGGAGGTGGCCACCGTCAACGACTGGAGCCGCCGCCTGGGCGTCTCGAAGATGAGCCTCAAGCCGACCGTGATGGCCTACGGGCGACTGATGGCGGCCCACATCGTCGGCCGCATCCAGCCGCCGCCGCTCTCGCCGCTCGGGGCCGCGGAGCCGGTCGCGAAGAGCGGTCCGCGCCGCCTCGAGGACGCGGCGTGACGCCGCGCGTCGGCATCGTCGGCGGTGGCATCCTCGGCACCGTCCTGGCCCTGCGCCTGCAGCAGGCCGGCGCCCGGGTGACGCTCCTCGAGCGTGGCGAGACGCTGGGCGGCCTCGCCGGCGCCTTCGACTTCGGCGGGCACCGCGTCGATCGCTTCTACCACGTCATCGTGCCCTCGGACGAGCGCATGCTCGGCCTCGTCGACGAGCTCGGGCTGCAGGAGGAGCTGAGCTTCTCTCCCGTCGGGGTCGGCTTCTTCTCCGGCGGCCAGATGTACCCGTTCAACGGGCTGGGCGACTTCGCGCGCTTCCCGGTCCTGTCGCCGCTCGGCCGCGCCCGCCTGGCGTGGTTCGTGGCCCAGTGCCAGCTGCGCAAGGACTACTCGGCGCTCGAGGACATGGAGCTCGAGCGCTGGCTGCGACGCCACTGCGGCAAGCAGGTCTACGAGCGCATCTGGCGGCCGCTGCTGGACTCGCGCTTCGACTCCGAGCACGACGAGCTGCCCGCCACCTACCTCTGGGCGCGCACGAACCGCATGCGCTCGGCGAGGACCTCGCAGGGCTCGGGCGAGACGATGGGCTGCCTCCGCGGCGGCCACGAGCGCCTGATCGAGGCGGCCGCGGCCCGCGCCGCCGACCTCGGCGTCGACGTCCGTGTCGGCGCCGGCGTGGAGGGCCTCGTCATGGGCCACGACGCCGTGGCCGGCGTGGTGGTCGACGGCCAGGCCCAGCGCTTCGACCTGACCATCGCCACCCTGCAGCCGCCCGCGCTGCGGCGCCTGCTTCCGTTCAAGCAGAGCGGCCTTCTCGACGCCTACCCGGAGCGCTACCTCGGGGTCGTGTGCCTGATCCTCAAGCTGCGCCGCTCGCTGACGCCGTACTACTCGGTGAACATCTGCGACGAGACGCCGATCACGACGGTGGTGGAGACCTCGCACGTCGTCGGCACCGACCACACCGATGGGCTGCGCCTCGCCTACGTGCCGAAGTACTGCGAGGCATCGTCGGAGACCTTCCAGGCCGACGACGAGACCATCTACGAGCGCTTCACCGGGATGGTGCGCAAGCTCGTCCCCGACTTCACGGTCGACGACGTCGTCGACTGGACCGTGCAGCGCGCGCCGCTGGTCGAACCCGTCCACGCCCGCGGCCACGCGCCGCGCACCGCGCCCATCTGGCCGGCGGTCGAGGGCCTCGCACTGGCGTCGGCCAGCCAGGTCTACCCGCGGCTGCTCAACGGCGACTCCGTCGTGAGGCTCGCCGAGCAGGTGGCCGACGAGACGTCCGAGCGCCTTGGTCTGCCGGGGACCCCGGCGGCGGCGCCACTCGCCGCTGCCGCCTGAGCGGATGTCGTACCTGGTCGAGAGCTCGCAGGTCGTCCTCGATCGCCGCAAGGCCAAGGGCGCCGAGCGGATCAGCGTCCGCAGGCACGTCAGGCGCACGGTCCTGCTCCTCGGCACCACGAGCCTGCTCACCGACATCTCCTCGGAGATGGTCTCGAGCATCCTGGGGATCTACATGGTCTTCGCCCTCGGGGCGACGCCGCTGCAGTTCGGCATCGTCGACGGCATCTACCAGGGCGCCACCGCCTTCGTCCGCCTCCTGGCCGGCGTGGCGTCGGACCGCAAGGGCCGCCACAAGCCCATCGCCGCCATCGGCTACGGGGTCTCGGCGCTGTGCAAGCTCGGCCTGGTCCTCGCCGGCTCGAGCGTCGCGGCGATCTACGCGGTCGTCTACGCCGATCGCGTCGGCAAGGGCATCCGCACCGCGCCGCGCGACGCCCTCATCTCGCTGAGCGCGCACCCCAAGGCGCTGGGCGCCGCGTTCGGCGTGCACCGCGCGATGGACACCGCCGGCGCGATGCTCGGCCCCCTGCTGGCCTTCGGCCTGCTCACCGCCGCGCCGCGCCGCTACGACACCGTCTGGGTCGTCAGCTTCTGCTTCGCGGTCGTCGGCCTCGCGGTCATCACGCTCCTCGTGCGCGACCTGCGCGC
>DASVFT010000094.1:0-4296 GCA_036379935.1 Solirubrobacteraceae bacterium
CGATGGCCAGGCGTTGGCTGTAGCCCTCCTCGAGGTCGCGCAGGAGTCCGCCGAGCGCCTCGACGCCGGAGCTGTCGTCCCAGGTCAGGACGCCGTTGCCGAAGGCGGGCTCGCTGGCCGCGCCGGTGGCCAGCACCAGCGCGTCGTAAGCCAGCTCCTGGCCGTCGCCCAGCCGCATCGTCCGAGTCGCGACGTCGACCGAGGTCAGCGGTGCGTGGACGAACGCGGCTTCGGCGCGGCGCGCCGCCTCGGCCAGCGGGGTCCGGCGCTGGTGGCCGAGGGCGAAGGGCTCGGCTACCGCCAGCGGGCGGTAGACGAAGTCGGGGGTGGGCGAGACGAGGGTCAGCTCGACGTGGTCGCCGCCCAGCGCGCGCAGAGCAAGAAGCGCTTCGATGCCGGCGACGCCGCCCCCGGCGATGACAACGCGATGAGGAGTGGTGGTCATGTCTAAAGGCTCGCGCGAGCACGACACACAAGCATCGGGGGCGCTCCGCCGATGCCCTGCGGAGCACTACGGACGGTCATCCCGTGAGCGTCCAGCTGAGGCCGCCGCTCGGGAGCCGCCGCGGCTCGGGCATCGGCCGCTTCGCGACATCGCGTGCGGCGAGCCATGGCGTCAGCCATCGCGCGGCGACCTTGCTGGCGGGCCACCATAGGCACGTGTCGGAGACCTCGGCCGAGATCGCACCCCCGGGGGGTTCGGCGCGCAGGTAGCGCACGCCATGGCTTGTGCGCAGGAGCCCGCGCAGCACGGGACGGTAGGTCCGGGGCGGGTGGTCGGCTCCGGCGCGCCAAGCGATGTGCTCGGCGACGACGTCGGCCTGCTGGGTGGCCAGGCCACCCTGCTTCAAGGAGCCCGCCGTTGCGTCGCCAACCGCGTAGAGATCGTCCGCATCCCGGGCTCGAAACGCGTCGTCGACGAGGATGAAGCCGCTTGCGTCGCACGGGACGCCGGGGCAGTTCGGCCCCGACAGCAGCGGAAGGTGAATGACCCGATCGCACGCCAGCCGAGCGCTCGGCGCAAGCTGCACGACTGTCGGATGAGGGACTGACGCCCGCACACCGACAACGAGCTCGACGCCGGCGGCTTCCAGCTCGGTGCGCGCCAGCTCCGCGGCGGGAGCGCCGAACGCGCTCAGAGGCTCGTGCTCGGCGGTGACGAGCGTGAGCTCGGTCGGCTTGGCCCTGGCGGCCACCATGAGGGCCAGCTCGTATGCCGGCAACGTCCAAGCACAGCCTGGCGGCACGACGATGGCGATCCGCGGAGCCAGGCCCGCGCGTAGATCGGCGACCAGCTCGTCGAGCGCGTCGGCATCGTGGGCGCGCTCGAAGCAGACGCCGTGGTCGTAGGCCGGATACGGGAATGCGCCGACGGCAAGCACGAGCACGTCGTAGGCCAGCTCGTCTCCGGACTGCAACCGCACGGTGCGGTCGTCGCGCTCCACGCGCGCGACGGCGTCCCGACGGAGCGTGGCATCGAGATCGGCCGCCAGCTCCGCCAACGGGTAGCGCTGGGCCCGTCCGAGACCGAAGGGTTCGAAGGCATCGAGCGCCCGCACGGTGAAGTCGTCCTCGGGCGTGACGAGCGTCAGCGCCACGTGCTCCCCGGCAAGCGCGCGCAGAGCGATCAGGACCTCGAGTCCGCCCACGCCACCCCCGGCGACCACGACGCGCAGAAGCTCGTTGTCGGGATGCGGGTGGCGGGCCACCGTTGACACGATGGCCATCCCGGCGGGCGATGTCATCCGGGCCTGGTCGCGGGTCGCACCGTAGTAACTACGGATGCGACCCGCGGGGAGCGGGCGAGCCTCAGCGCGCCGAGCCGCCGGCGCCGGGCGTAAAGCCCGAGAGCGCCAGCGCGCAGATCGCGACCGCCGCGCCGCCGGCGGCGCCGCCGAGGATGGCCGCCGTGGGTGTGCTCAGCTCGAAGAACTCGCGCGCCGCGGGAAGCGCGAGGGCCAGCGCGTAGAGGCCACCGAGGGCGCCGCACAGCGCGACGACGGCGAGTCCCCGACGGCGCCCGGAGGCCTCGAGCACGAGGACGAGGTACAGGCCGAGGATGACGAGGACGGTGGTCGCCGCCGTGCGCGACTGGACCGTCAGGTCGAGGTTGTGGAGCGCGAAGAGATAGGCGGCCAGCACCCCGACGCCGACGGTGATGCCGGCGGGCACCGCGAAGCGCGCCACGGCGCGGACGAAGCCCTCGCTCGCCCACGGACCGCTGCTTGGTGCCAGCGCGAGGAAGAACGTGGGGATGCCGACGGTGAGCGTGGCTGCGATCGTGAAGTGGCGGGGCAACAGGGGGTACGCCGTCGACGTGGTCCCGATCAGGAGGATCAGGAACGCCGCGAACGCCGACTTCGTGACGTAGAGCCGCGCGACGCGCTGCAGGTTGCGCAGCATCTGGCGTCCCTCGTGCACGAGCGCGGGCACGGCGCTGAAGTTGCCCTGGACGAGCACGAGGTCCGCCACGCCACGGGCCATCTGCGCACCCGTGCCCTGGGCGATGGCGAGGCGCGCTGCCTTGAGTGCGGGGACGTCGTTGACGCCGTCGCCGACCATCGCGACATGGCGTCCGTCGTCACGCAGCGCCTCCACGACTCGGCGCTTGCCGTCGGGCGAGATGCGTCCCACGACGGTGATCTCGCGCATGGCTGCGCGCAGCGCGTCAGGCTCGTTCGGCAGGCCGTCGCCGTCGCACTCGCCGCGGACGTCGATCCCGGCGTCGGCGGCGATCGCCGCCACCGTGGCGGGCGCATAGCCGTTGAGGACCTTGAGCTCGACCCCCTCGCGCCGAAGGAAGGCGACCGTCTCGCGCGTGTCGGGCCGCAGGCGCTCGGAGAGCACGACGAGTCCCACGACGCCGGCCGCTGTCGGGAGGTCGTCGGGGTCCGCAGGGGGCTCCGCGGCGCGCCCGAGCGCGACGACGCGCCGGCCGGCGCGGGCGTGCTCGTCGGCCAGGGTGGCCAGCGGACCGAGGGAGAACCGCTCCGGTGCGCCGAGCACCAGCACCTCGCCACCGGTCCGCACCGCGCTGAAGCGACGCCGCGAGGCGAACGGCACGAGCTGCGCAGCCGTGGGGTCAGGCGGCCCGCCGGGGAGGTCGCGCGCCAGCGCGTCCACCGTGAGGTTGCGCGCGGTCGTGGCGCCCGCCAAGGCTGCCACGAGCGCGCGCAGCTCGGCCTCCGATACCCCGGGCGCGGGCACCAGCGCGTGGACGCCCAGCGCGTTCTCGGTCAGCGTGCCGGTCTTGTCCAGGCAGATCACGTCGGCCGCAGCCAGTGACTCGATCGCGTTGAGCTGCTGGGCCAGCACGCCGCGGCGGGCCATGCGCAGCGCGCCGACCGCGAAGGTCAGGCCCATGAGCAGGACGAGCCCTTCAGGGATGAGGCTCACGACGCCGGCGGTCGCGGTCGCGACGGCATCACGCGTCCCGGCGTCCCGGTGCTGCAAGGCGAACCCGAGTAACCCGCCGAGCACGACGACGGCGCCGACCAGCGCTACGAGCAGACGGTTGACCGCGCGCTCCAGCGGCGAGCGCGGGTGGCGAAAGGAGCGCGCCTGACCGAGCAGGCGCTCGGCGTAGCGCTCGTCGCCCACGGCGGTCACGACCATGGTCCCGGCGCCCTCCACGACGAAGGCGCCGGAGCGAACCTCCTCACCCGGTTCGCGCCGGACCGGCCGCGACTCCCCGGTGAGGATCGACTCGTCCAGGCGCAACCCGTCGCTGCGGTGCACTCGACCGTCCGCCACGAGCTGGTCGCCGGCGCCCAGCTCGACGAGATCGTCGACGACGAGGTCGTCTGGCACCACCGACGCGGGCTGGCCGTCGCGCACGACCGTGGCGGTCGGTGCGACGAGCAGGGCAAGGCGGTCGAGCGTGCGCTTGGCCCGGACCTCCTGACCGATCCCGATGAGGCTGTTGACCACGACGACCAGCAGGAAGAGCGCGTCGCGCCAGTCGCCGAAGGTCAGGGTCAGCGCCCCGAAGGCGGTCAGGATCAGGTTGAACGGCGTGAGGACGTTGGCCCGGACGATGCTCGCGTACGAGCGGCTCGTCACCGGGCGCGACCGCCGAGGGCGGCCGCCCAAGCGGGCGGCCGCCTCGGCGGCGGAGAGGCCGGGTGCGGCGGGGGGCTGAGCGACGATCGTCGCCATGGTCCGCCCGCCGCTCGGGGGCTCAGCTCGAGAGCACGGCCTTGCCGGGGGTGCCGGCGACGGCCCGAGCAGGCTCGCGCTCGTCGCTGAACCGGCGCAGGACGCGCAACGTCAGGATGAGGAAGCCACCACCGGTGA
>DASVFT010000095.1:0-18491 GCA_036379935.1 Solirubrobacteraceae bacterium
GTCGAGTCGCCGGCGGTCAGCCCGCCGCTCTCGGCCGTGCTCGACCTCACGGTGCTCGACCTCACCGCCGGGCGCACCGTGTTCGCCGGCAAGCTGGACCAGCTGGGGACCGTCACGCTGGGCGACCTCGCCCAGGGCGAGCAGCGCCGCTACCGCTTCCTGATCGCCTTCCCGACCGGCCGCGCGCCGGCCGCCGACAACGCCTACCAGCTCACCTCGACGAGCGTCAGCTACGTCTGGACGGCCGGCGCCGCGGCGCCGGGCACCACGCCACCGCGGGTCCTATCCCCGCAGACGGCCGGGCCGCCCACGCTCCACCGGCCCACGGCGCGGCTCACCGTGGCGCGCCGGCAGCGGCCGCGCGACGCGCGGCTGCGGGTGACGCTGGTCTGCCAGGCGCGCTGTCGCGCGCGCGTGACCGCGAGGGCGACGGTGGGCCGCAAGCGGGTGCCGCTGCGCTCCGTCGCCCGGTCGGTCGCGCCCGCACGCCGGGTCGTGCTGCGGCTGGCGCTCCCGCGGCGCGTGCGGGCCGCGCTGTCCGCGGGCCGATCGGTCGTGGTGCGCCTCCAGTTGCGGGCCACGATCGCCGGGCGCGTCGTGACGGTCCAGAGAACGGTGCGAGTGCTTCCCGTGCGGCGTTCGCGCTCGTAGGCGAGTGGCGACGCGCCAACCGTTCAATGAGCACCGCGCAGCCGCCGATAAGGCCCCGACGCCCGGCACTCGCTTCTCCCGCACTCCAGGCCGGCCGTCGCATCCGTCCCCAGTTCCAGCTCGGGGCGAACAGAGCCAAGCAGCGGGAAGGTCGGCCGGATGTGTCCGGGGATGGCTGACCTTCCCGCGGGCTCCGCTGACCCGCCGGCGACAGGCGACGTGCTCGCGCGGCTACAATTCATACCGTCCAAGACGGATTTCGTATCCAGGTACCCATGCCCAGCGAGCTCATCGACGTCTGCCCGCTCTCCGAGCTCCCGCCCGGCGCCGTCCGCGTCGTCGAATGGGAGGACCTCGAGATCGGCGTCTTCAACTGCAATGGCGAGCTTCTCGCCATCGAGGATCGCTGCTCGCACGACAACGGGCCCCTGTTCGAGGGCGACGTCGATCCCGACGCCTGCACCGTCGAGTGCCCGCGCCACGGCTCGCTCTTCGATCTGCACACCGGCAAGCCGCTGACGCTCCCCGCGTACGTTCCCGTCGACACGTTCCCGGTCGTCGTCGAAGACGACCTCGTCAAGGTGGAAGTGGAGTAATCCGATGGCCGCAACGCCCGAGACCACCAAGCAGCTCACCCCCGAGGAGGCCGCGCTCAGGACGCTCGGCGGTGACTACACCGAGCGCTACGGCTTCCACGACGCCGAGAATTACCTCTTCAAGGCTCCGAAGGGGCTCTCCCGCGAGCTCGTCGCCAAGATCTCGGAGTTCAAGTCCGAGCCCCAGTGGATGCGTGACTTCCGCCTGAAGGCGCTCGACCACTTCCTCGCGCGCCCGATGCCGACGTGGGGCTCGCCCAAGCTGGGCGAGGTCGACTTCGACGACATCCACTACTTCGTGCGCGCCTCCGAGCGCGCCGAGCGCTCGTGGGACGACGTCCCCGAGGACGTCAAGAAGACCTTCGACCGCCTGGGGATCCCCGAGGCCGAGCGCAAGTTCCTGGCTGGCGTCGGCGCTCAGTACGAGTCCGAGGTCGTCTACCACCAGGTGCGCGAGGACCTCGAGAAGCAGGGCGTCGTGTTCATGGACATGGACTCGGGCCTGCGCGAGCACGAGGAGCTCGTGAAGGAGTACTGGGCCACCGTCATCCCGCCCAACGACAACAAGCTCGCCGCGCTGAACTCGGCCGTGTGGTCGGGTGGCTCGTTCGTCTACGTGCCGCCGGGCGTCTCGGTCGAGATGCCGCTCCAGGCCTACTTCCGGATCAACACCGAGAACATGGGCCAGTTCGAGCGCACCCTGATCATCGCCGACGAGGGCTCGTACGTGCACTACGTCGAGGGCTGCACGGCGCCGACCTACTCCAGCGACTCGCTGCACTCCGCGGTGGTCGAGCTGATCGCCAAGCCGGGAGCGCGCATTCGCTACACGACCGTGCAGAACTGGTCGACCAACGTCTTCAACCTCGTGACCAAGCGCGCGATCGCGCAGACCGATGCCACGGTCGAGTGGGTCGACTGCAACCTCGGCTCGAAGCTGACCATGAAGTACCCGAGCGTCTACCTCATGGGCGAGCGCGCCCACGGCGAGATCCTCTCGATCGCCTTCGCCGGGCACGACCAGCACCAGGACGCCGGCGGCAAGATCGTCCACGCCGCGCCCAACACGACCTCGAACATCTTCGCCAAGTCGATCTCCAAGGACGGTGGGCGCTCCTCGTATCGCGGGCTGCTGGAGGTGGCCAAGGGGGCGCACGGCGCTCGCTCGAAGGTCGTCTGCGACGCGCTGCTGCTCGACGAGGACAGCCGCTCGGACACCTACCCGACGATCCGCATCGGCGAGGACGACGTCGACGTCGGCCACGAGGCCACCGTCTCGAAGGTCGGCGAGGAGCAGCTCTTCTACCTGATGTCCCACGGCATCCCCGAGGACGAGGCCGGCAAGCTCATCGTCAACGGCTTCATCGAGCCGATCGTCAAGGAGCTGCCGATGGAGTACGCGGTGGAGATGAACCGCCTGATCGAGCTGCAGATGGAGGGCTCGATCGGCTAGATCGCCCGACCTCGCGGGCCCTCGCGGCCGCTGCCGGCGTCCTCGGGGGTGGGCCGTGCGGAGCACTGTCCCACCCCCTGCGTCCTTGGCAGCGACCACGATGGCTCCGCGATCTCGGACGATCTCCCTGGTACTTAGGATTTTCCATGGCTCTGACTGATTCCGCTTCCCTTTCCCTTACGGCCCGTCGACAGGCCGCTCTCGAGCGCCTCAAGGCGCTCGAGCTGCCGACCTTCCGCGGGACGCCCGGCTGGGAGTTCACGCCGATCGAGAAGCTGGACCTCGACGCCTTCCCGGTCGCCTCGGGCGGGACGGCACCCAGCTCGTTCGGCTTGGACGAGGCCGCGCCGGAGGGCGCGACCGTCATGCCGCTCGCGCAGGCCGCCCAGGAGCATCCCGAGCTCGTCGAGCGTCACCTGGGCTCGCTCGTGCGCGGCGACACGCCGTTCGTGGCGCGCAACGACGCGCACTGGACCGACGGCACCTTCGTCCACGTCCCTCGCGGCGTGACGGTTGAGGCGCCGATCGTCGTCTCCACTGCCCAGGAGCAGGCGGGGACGGCGCTGCACTGGCGGCTGCTGGTGGTCCTCGAGGAGGGGGCGCAGGCCTCGGTCTGGCACGAGTCGACCTCGGCGGCGGACGCGCTCGTCAATGGCGTCGTCGAGCTCGTGGTCGGCCAGAACGCGCGGCTGCGCTTCGTCGACCTCCAGGATCTCGAGGAATCGAGCTGGGTCTTCGGCTCGCAGCGCGCGACGGTCGAGCGCGACGGCTCGCTGGACTGGATCACGCTGGGCTTCGGCTCGGCCAACGGCAAGGTCTTCCAGGAGACCCAGCTCGCGGGTCCCGGCGCCCACGGCTCGGTCACCGGCGCGTACGCCACGCGCGGGCGCCAGCACCTCGACTTCGACACGCTCCAGGAGCACGCCGCGCCCGACACCACGAGCGACCTCGCCTTCCGCGGCATCCTCGCCGACCGCTCGAGCGCGGTGTGGCGCGGGATGATCAAGGTCGATCCCGGAGCCCAGCGCACCGACGCGTTCCAGGAGTCGCGCAACCTGCTGTTGAGCAAGCGTGCGCACGCCGACGCGATCCCCGGCCTGGAGATCCTCGCCAACGACGTGCGCTGCACTCACGCGGCGGCCATCGCCCAGATCGACCGCGAGCAGCTGTTCTACCTGCGCTCGCACGGGCTGCCCGAGCCCGACGCCCAGCGGCTGGTCATCGAGGGCTTCCTCCAGGCGCTCGTCGAGCGGTTGGAGGCGGGCCCGGTCCGGGAGGCCGTCGGCGCCGCGCTCGAGCGCCGCCTCGCCGCCGTGCTCGGCGCCTAGCTGGCGCGGTTGCGCCGCAGCGTCCGGAAGGTCACCGAGTAGCGCAGGTCGTTCGTGGCCGGGATCGCGTGCTGCCACGACCAGCGCGCCGCACCCGAGAGCAGGTAGGCGGAGCGAGGGTCGAGGTCGATCGCCTCGATCTCGCGCTGGTCCTCGACCGTGCGGCGGAAGCGCATGCGGCAGGTGGCGCGCAGCGAGACGCCGGCGATCTTCGAGCCGAACATGGGCGCGTCGCGGTGCCAGCCGATGCCGGCGCCCGGCGGGTAGCGCGAGACGAGCGTCTGCACGAGGTCGGCCGGGTCGCGATCCATGAGCTCGGCGCAGCGGTCGCGCAGCCACTCCATGTCGAGCGGCAGCGGATCGGTGGGGACGAGCTCGCCGCCCTCGTAGTCGTAGTCCAGGCCGTAGTGGCGAACCGTCCGCTTCGCGGTCTGGCCCCGCATGACCACCGGCTGCCAGTCGAGGTCCTCGAACAGCTCGACGAGCCGCCGCTGCTCGTCGGGCGCGACGAAGTCCTCGCGGTAGGCGAGGCCATCGGGGAGGCGGCGGGTCGACGAGACGGTCATCTCACCGAGGTTATGACCGCGAGGCGCCATGAACCATGCGGCGTTGCGGGCGTGGGGCGCGGCCGCCGCTGTCCTCAGCGGCCGCCAGCCGCGCCGACGCGATACCGGATGTGCGTCGCGTTCGGCGAGTGGATGACCTCCACTGGCTCAAGGCCGGGGTCGTCAACGCCGTCGAAGAGGCGTTCGCCGGCGCCGAGGAGCACCGGCGCCACGTCGAGGACGAGCTCGTCGATCACGCCGGCGGCGAAGGCCTGGCGGACCGTCGACGCCCCGCCGGCGATGTCGACACCGTCCTCGCCCGCTGCCGCCCGGGCCTGAGCGAACGCGGCGTCAAAGCCGTCGGTGACGAAGTGGAACGTCGTTCCGCCCGCCATCTCGATCGGCTCACGCCGATGGTGGGTGAGCACGAAGACCGGAGCGTGGTACGGCGGCTCGTCGCCCCACCAGCCACGCCAGTCCGCGTCCCAGCCGCCGCGGATCGGCCCGAACATGTTGCGCCCCATCACGTACGCGCCTCTCGGCCGCATGAGCAGATCGCGCGCCGCCGCATCCGCCTCGTGCAGCGGCTCCCCGAGGTGCCATGTGTGCAGCCGCATACCGCCCACGCCGATCGGGTCGTCGGATGACTGGTGCGGCCCCGCGACGAAGCCGTCGAGGGAAACGGACATGTGGCAGGTGGTGAGCGTCATGAAGACGAAGACCGCCGGCGCCGTGCGAACTCATCGGTCCGCGATTGCGGGGGTCGCCCAACGGCAGGACGACGCCTGCAGCCTACGCGCCGCGGCCGGCGCGCGCTCTCCCAACAAAGGGAGAATGGGCACATGGCACTCAGACGGATGGACAACGTCGGCATCGTCGTCGAGGACCTGGAAGCGACGGTCGAGTTCTTCCGCGAGCTCGGCCTCCATCTCGAAGGACGAGCCATGGTGGAAGGCGAGTGGGCAGGGCGCGTCACTGGACTGGGCGACCAGCGCGTCGAGATCGCCATGATGCGCACACCCGACGGCCACGGCCGGCTCGAGCTCTCGCGCTTCCTCACGCCGCGTGTGGTTGCCGATCACCGCAACGCCCCGGTGAACGCCCTCGGCTACCTGCGTGTCATGTTCGCCGTGGACGACATCGACGAGACGCTCGCCCGGCTCCGCAAGCACGGCGCGACGCTCGTCAGCAGCGAAGTCGTCCAGTACGGAGACTCGATCCGGCTCTGCTACATCCGCGGGCCGGAAGGCCTTCTCATCGGGCTCGCCCAAGAACGAGCCTGAGCGCCGGTCGGATCCAAGCTCGGTACCGTTGTCTAAGCAACGAGTTGGGGATTCGCCCGTGCACGTCGAGATCTGGTCCGACATCGTCTGTCCCTGGTGCTACGTCGGTAAGCGCCGGTTCGAGGCTGCGCTGGCGGCGCTCGAGCAACGCGACGACGTCCGAGTGACCTGGCGCAGCTTCGAGCTCGATCCGCACGCGCCGCGCGAGCGCGAGGTGGACAGCGCGACCCATCTCGCCGAGAAGTACGGGATCACGGTCGAGGAGGCGCGTGCGAGCCAGCAGAATCTCGCCGAGGTCGCGGCGGCGGATGGCCTGGACATGCGCTTCGACCGCGCACGTGGCGGCAACACGTTCGATGGCCACCGGCTGGTGCACCTTGCGGCGTCGCACGGTCAGCAGGACGCGATGAAGGAACGGCTGATGCGCGCCTACTTCACCGAGGGCGAGCCGATCGGCGACGCGAAGGCGCTCGTTCGGCTCGCGGGCGAGGTCGGCCTCTCGGGGGACGAGGTCCGCGACGTACTCGGCAGCGACCGCTACGCCGCTGAGGTCCGAGCGGACGAGAGCACCGCCATGGCGCTGGGGATCACCGCCGTGCCGTTCTTCGTCGTCGATCGCAAGATGGGCGCTGCCGGCGCGCACCCGCCAGACGCTCTGCTCGAGCTGCTTCGCCGCGGGTGGGAGGCACGTCCGGCGATCGACCTCCTCGCCACGGGCGCGAGCTGCGACGTCGACGGCTGCTGAGGCTTGCACCCGATCGCTGAGCGCGCGAGGATCGTCCGGTCGATCGACGAGAGGAGACGGTCGTGGCTGGTGTGCAATCGCGCGACTTTGATTCGCCTGACGAGACGAGGACGCCCGACAAGACGCAGGTGGACGTGGTTCGGATGGGCGCGACGACGGCTGCGCGGTTCGCCTTCGAGCCAGGCTGGCGCTGGTCGGAGTGCGTGAAGCCGGTTGCCGGAACCGAGAGCTGCCAGGCTCGCCACGTCGGTGTTGTGCACTCCGGCCGGCTGGCCATCAAGCACGAGGACGGCACCGAGGTCGAGATCGGCCCGGGCGACGCGTACGTCATCGAGCCGGGCCACGACGCGTGGGTACTTGGCGACGAGCGGTTCGTCGGGTTCGAGTTCGAGTCGCGGGCGGCGGAGGAGTACGCGAAGAGCTGAGCCGATGCCGGTTCAGGCGGCCCGCTCGTAGACGAGCACGGCGACACCGTCGCCCACGACCTTCGCCTCCTTGAGCCGCAGGGTGCGTCGCTCGGGCGTCTCGCCGAAGGCCTTCTTGCCTGTCCCAAGGATCACCGGGAAGACCATCAGGTTGATCTGGTCGACGAGGTCGCTCTCGATCAGCTCCTGGACGAGCTGGTGGCTGCCGGGCACCTGCAGCTCGCCGTCGAACTCCTCCTTGAGCCTGCGGACCTCGGCCGTCGCGTCGCCGCCGTCCAGGACCGTCGTGTTGTGCCACTCGGGGTCCTTGAGCGTCGTCGAGACGACGAACTTCGGCATCGAGTTGAACTTGTCGGCGAACTCGCCCTCGCGCTGCGGCCATGCGCCGGCGAAGCTCTCATAGGTGCGCCGGCCGAGCAGCAGCGCGTCGGCCTGCATCGTCTCGTCCAGCTTGAACTGGTTGCCGTCGTCTCCTCGGTCGAACTCGAAGGTCCAACCGGGGTACTTGAAGTCAGGCTCGCCTCCCGGTGCCTCCATCACGCCGTCGAGCGACACGAACTCGGTCACGACGATTCTTGCGGGCATCTTCGATCTCCCTTGCTCGGGTACCGGCTTGTCATCTGACAAGACCGGCGCCGGCGCGCGAAATCATCGCGCGATGCGGAGGGCGGGTGGCGCGAGCTCAGCTCGTGAGCGTCACCAGGCCGGCGACGATGAAGGCGCCGGCCCATGCCTGGTCGGTGTTCAGCCAGGCGCGGCGCAGGACCTTCAGGCCGACGCGCTCGTAGACGACGAAGGCGATCGCGCCCATGACGGCGAGCATGACCAGCACGTGGACCGCGATGCCCACGGCGGCGATGTCGATCGGTCCCGAGGAGAGCATGGCCATGTCGTCGTGCGATTGGCGCGAGGCCTCCAGGCCGAGGATGACCGGCGCGACCATGAGGCCGGCGCCGTGCGCGCTCGACATGAGGAACGACCACACGCCGAGCTCGCGGTCGGAGACGCGCATCGAGGTCCAGCGGAAGTGCGCGTGCGGCCTGACGAAGCGGAAGAGCCCGAAGGCGATGAGGACCGCGGCGGCGCCGATGCGCAGCCCGCGCGGATCGGTCGTCGTGCTCAGCCCGAGCACGAGCGCCGCCACGAGCGCGATCGAGGCCTCATGGCCGATGGCGATGGGGACGAGCGAGCGGACCACGGCGCGGCGGCTGCGCTCCTGCATCCCGCGCGAAACGGCGAACAGCCAGCCCATGGCCGGGTTGACGCCGTGGTAGGCGCCGAGCCCGGCCAGCGTGAGCCATGCCGCGTCGGCCGTCACGATGGGAAGCAGTACGAGTCGCTGGAGGCGTCGCCGCCCTGGAGGCGGACCTGGTGGGGGCGCTCGCCGTCGAACGCGACGAAGAAGTCGGGGTCGAGCGCGAGGTCGCCGTTGCTGTCGAGCTTGACGAACCAGCCGTCGATGCCCTCGGGGTAGAACTGGGCGTCCCAGGAGGCGTAGAGCGAGTTGGTCAGGTAGACGCGCTTGCCGTCGCGGCTGACCTCGACCATCTGCGGGCCGCCGTTGACCGGGCCGGCCGCCGGATGCGGCGAGCGGTCGACGATGCCGCCGATGCGGACGCTGCCGGTCTCCTTCGGCTTGCCCGGGTCCGAGACGTCGTAGCGCTTCAGCTCGCCGGTGCCCCAGCAGGAGACGAAGAGCTCGCGATCGTCGACGCTCAGGGCGATGTCGCTCACGAGCGGCGGCACCGCCTTGAAGGGCTGGAGCGCGGGCGGGAGCTGGTCCTCCTCGGCCGGCTCGGCCGGGATGCTGATGACCTTCTCGACGGTCACGTTGCCGTCGTCCTGGCGGCGCCAGAGCCAGATCGAGGCGCTCAGGTCGGCGGTCGAGACGACGACGCCCACGAAGCCGTAGGGGCGGCTCGGGTCATGCGCCGGGCGCAGCTCGAGCACCATCTGGTGCTCGGGGCCGAGGTCGATGGCCTGCTTGTGGCGCCGGCGGCGCAGATCCCAGACGTGGAGGTGGTGGCCGTACTGGTTGGAGAGCAGCAGCTCGGGCTGGACGCCGCTCTCGACCATGTTCGGCGTGCCCCATTCGCTGGTCAGCATCGTGTCGTAGCCGATGTTCCACCACACGTCGTACGCGAGGTGCTGCGGGCCGCGGTCGATCTCCCAGCGCCCGCGCGGGCGGAAGTCGTCGTGGTCGAGAAGCAGCACGCCGCCGGGGCCGTCGCCCTGCGGGTTGCCCAGCGCCGAGACGTAGAGACCGTCGGGGCCGCAGTGGACGGTGTGCGGGCGGCTGTAGCCCGTGCGGTGGTGCAGCTCCTCGGGCTCGACGACGGAGGTCAACTTGGGGTTGACCGGGTCGTCCTTGACGTCGACGACGTGGATGCGGCTGGAGCGCAGGCCGGGGACGATGAGGTAGCGGCGCTCGACATGGGGGTGCGGCGCCCACGGGCACAGCGCGCTCGAGCAGGCGTTCCAGCCGAAGTGGTGCAGCTCGTCCCCGACGTTGGGCATGTCGAGGCGGCCGACCGCGGTGGCGTAGGTCGAGGAGTCGGGGTTGACGTCGATGACGGCCAGCGCGTCCGGCTTGGCGTTGCCATCGGTGCCCGTGTTGAGGGTGACGACGTACGCCAGCTCCTCCGGTGGTCCCTCGGCGGCGCTGGCAGGGGAGGGGTAGAAGGTGGGATCGGGCTTGAGCGGCACGGCGTCCTCCCGGGCGGACGGGTACGGGGCGCTGTCCTACCTCAAACCCGACTCGATTTCCACCCTTAATGAGGGCGGTTGCGCCAGCAGGCGGGCTCGTCAGTAGCCGAGCCGGTCGAGGAGGTCGGAGCCCCGCTTGGACTCGTCCTTCGCCGCCTCGTCGGCCCGGCGCCGCCGGTCGCGCCCGCTCCCGCCCACGACGATGCGGATCTGGGCGCCGACGCGCCCGTCCTGGGCCTTCTCGAGGTCGGCGCGCGAGACGCGATCCGAGCTCTGCTCGCGCTCGGCGTCGCGCTGCGCCCGGCGCTCGTCGCGTCGGCGGGCGTTGCGGATGCGCGACTGGCGCTCGGCCGCCTCCTCCTTGGAGAGCGTCAGCGGCCACAGGTCCTCGACCCGCGCCATCGAGATCTGCTGCGCGGCCAGCGCCTTGCCGACGCGCCCGGCGCCGAGCGAGCCGGCGGCGATGTTGCGCGCGCGGATGCGCCAGTCGCCGTCCTCGGCCACGAGGCGGCCAAGGTCCCGCCGCTCCTTCTCGCCGAGAGCCGAGAAGGCGTCGCGCAGCGCCTGGCGGGGGCCGAAGAGGTCCATGACGGTCGTGGCGGCGTCGCGCAGGTCCTGGAACGGAAGCGGCCCGGTCGCGCGCTGCTGCGCCTGCCTCGGTGGCCGATCACGCCTCGGCCCCCGGTCGCGCCGCGGTCGATCGCGCCGCGGCTTGCCCTTCCCGCGCGCGGGCCGCTCCCCGCCCTCGGCGGCGGCGGGAGCGGGCTCGTCGGCTGCAGCCGGAGCGGCTTGCTCGGCGGCGGCGGGAGCGGGCTCGTCGCCTGCAGGCGGAGCGGCTTGCTCGGCGGCGGCGGCGGGAGCGGGCTCGTCGGCGGGAGGCGGAGCGGCTTGCTCGGCGGCGGCGGCGGGAGCGGGCTCGTCGGCGGGAGCCGGAGCGGCTTGCTCGGCTGCAGCCGGAGCGGCTTGCTCAGCGGGAGGCGGAGCGGGTTGCTCAGGGGCGGCCGGAGACGCCTCGGCGGGAGCCTGCTCGTTCTCTTCGGGTGCCGGGGGAGTCGGTTCGTCCGCCATCGCCAAGCAGGTTGTACCGCCCCGGCGCCCTCGATGTATCGCGACCAGCTTGAGAGGGTACGGGCCGGTGGATCCCTGGATCGCAGAGCATGCCGCCGCCATCGCCGCGCGCGCCGAGCGGGAGCTGGAGGCCCTCGTGGCCGTCTCCACGCCGAGCGGCGACGTGCACGGGGCCGAGGAGGCGATCGCGCTGGCCGCCGCGCTCGGTCCGAACGAGGCGACGATCGAGCGGGTCGAGTGCTCGTCGCCCGATCACGCCGACGACCTCGTGCTGCGCCTCGCCGGCAGCGGCCGCCGGCGGCTGGTGCTCGTCGGTCACCTCGACACGGTCATCGCCCACGAGGACCACCGGCCCCTGAGGCGCGACGGCGATCGACTAGTCGGCTCGGGGGCGGTCGACATGAAGGGCGGCGACGTGCTCGCCCTGGGCGTGCTGCGCGCGCTCGCGGCACGTCAGGACGACTTCGCGGAGGTCGCGCTGCTGCTCGTGTGCGACGAGGAGTGGCGCGTCGGGCCGTTCGTCCACGTGCCGCGCTTCGCCGCGTTCGATGCCTGCCTGTGCTTCGAGGCCGGGCAGCTCGGTGAGGACGACGTCGAGGCCGTCGTCGTGCGGCGCAAGGCGGCGGCGACCATGAGCGTCGTCGCCCACGGTCGCAGCGCGCACTCGGGCTCGGCCCCCGACAAGGGCGTCAACGCGCTCCTCGCACTCGCGTCCGCGGCCCAGGCGATCGCCGCCCGCCACGATCCTCACGGTCCGCAGCGCCTCACCGCCGTGCCGACCGTGCTGCACTCCGGCGACGCCTTCAACGTCGTGCCGGGGACCGGCGAGCTCGTGTGCGACCTGCGCGCCGACGGCCTCGAAGCCTTCGACGAGGTCCTCGCCGCCGTTCCCGGGGAGCTCGGCGGCGCGCGCATGGAAGCCACCCTGGTCCGCCAGTGGCCGGGCATGGACGCGCGCGCCGCCACCGCGCCGCTGCTCGAGGCGGCCAGCGCCGCGGTCGGCCGCCCGATCCTCGGCGCCGGCCGCGGGGGCGCCAGCGATGCCAGCCACTTCGCGGCCACCATGTCCCTGACCGTCGATGGCCTCGGCCCTCGTGGCGGGGGGGCCCACGCGCCGCACGAGTACCTGCTGGCGTCGTCCATCCGGCCTCGCGCCGAGATCGCGCTGGCGGTGACCGACGCGGCGCTGCGAGGTTAGAAACCGACAGGACATGGCGCTTCCGCGCCGAATCCCGGAAGGCCAGCACACCATCCGCCGAACTATTCGCTAGATTGCCCCGGTCGTTGTGACCAGCCGAATCCCCGTCGTGCTCAACGCCGGGGAGCGGGGGACCCAGAGCCACCTCGGTGGCATGGGGCGAATCGCCGCCATGTGCGCGGCGTAGCGCGACCTTTTTCGCGCGAGCCCGACAGCTAACCCCGTAGGCGCCGAAAAGAGGGGTCTTAGCTTTCGTGCCGCCGTCATTCCGCCGTTCCCTGGTATCCATCTTGGCCTTCGTGGCGCTGGGCGTCCCTCTCCTCGTCGCGCCGGCCGCGCTGGCCGGGACGCCCACCAAGGCCACCCACCTCGGTGATCGCACGCTCCGGCCGGGGACGAGCGGCGCGGACGTGAAGGAGCTCCAGACGGCGCTGGGGAAGGCCGGCTTCCGCGTCAAGCCCGACGGGCAGTTCGGCACGGCGACGGTGCGCGCGGTCAAGCGCTTCCAGCGTGCCTCGCGCCTGAAGCCGAGCGGCACCGTCGATCGCAAGACCGTCGCCGCCCTCAAGCGCGCGCTGCGCGGCACGAGCGCCAACCTCAACGGCGGCTTCGACCCCGACGACCCCGACACCAGCCATCACAGCCTCGGCGACCGCATCCCCGTCCAGCGAGGGATGAGCGGGCACGACATCCGCGTGCTCCAGGACTTCCTGACCCGCGCCGGGTTCAAGGTCAGGGTCGACGGCGAGTTCGGTGCCAGCACCGAGAAGGCGGTCAAGCAGTTCGAGACCGCGCAGACCCGCACGGTCGACGGCATCATGGACGCCGCCGACATCGACGCTCTGCGCACGCTGGCGGGCGAGCCCGACCCCGGCGCCGGCACGATGCCCACGCAGCTCGCGCCGGGCGATCGCGCGCAGATCGGCGCCGACGGCCTCGCCATCGCTCCGGCGTCGGCGCCGCCGCAGGTCCAGGCCATCATCGCCGCCGGCAACCAGATCGCCAGCAAGCCCTACAAGTACGGCGGCGGCCACGGCAAGTGGAACGACAGCGGCTACGACTGCTCGGGCTCGGTCTCCTACGCGCTGCACGGCGCCGGCCTGCTCGACACCGCCCTGCCGTCCGGGGACTTCACCGACTGGGGCGACGCCGGTCCGGGGCAATGGGTGACGCTCTACGCGAGGGCCAGCCACATCTACATGGTCGTCGCGGGGATTCGCTTCGACACGAGCGGGCGGACGAAGGCCAACACCCGCTGGCAGGCGGACATGCGCTCCTCGAAGGGCTACACCGCCCGCCACCCGACAGGTCTTTAGCAAGCTGCACGGGCCGGCACGGCCCTGCAGGTCGAGGAGGACGGTGGCCGCGATCCCCCCAGCGGTCACCGTCCTTCCGACCCTCACCCCTGCGGGAACGCGGCGCCGCCGTGGGGTGTAGAGCTTGTGGTGGTGGGCCGGCCACCTGACAGCGAAGCCGCGCTCGTCGAGCGGGCACGAGGAGGCGACGCGGTCGCCTACGGATCACTCGTGCACGCACACCAGGACATCGCCTTCCGCGTCGCGTGCCTCGCCGGCGGGTCGGCGGCCGAGGCCGAGGAGGCCGCGCAGGAGGGCTTCGTAAAGGCCTGGCGGGCCCTGCCGCGCTTCCGCGCGGGCGCGCCGTTTCGCCCCTGGCTGCTCGCCATCGTCGCCAACGAGGCGCGCAACCGGCGCCGCGCCACCGGCCGCCGCGCCCGGCTGGCCCTGCGCGCCGCCGAGGTGGCCGAGCGCGGGCCCGACGCCGGCGGCGGTCCGTCGCCGGAGGCGCACGTGCTGGCAGCGGCGCGGCGCGAGGTGCTCCTCGCCGCGTTGCGCGACCTGGACGACCGCGACCGCGCCGTCCTCACCTGCCGCTATCTGCTCGAGCTCTCCGAGGACGAGACCGCGGCTGCCCTCGGCTGCCGGCGCGGCACGGTGAAGTCGCGCACGTCGCGCGCGCTCGCGCGCCTGCGCGCGCGCATGGGCGCGGAGGAGGTGGTGGCGTCGTGACCGACCTCGAGCGCGAGCTGCGCGCGCTGGGCGACGAGATCGCCTGGCCCTCGACGCCCGACCTCGTCGCGGCCGTCACGACTCGGATCGCGGCCGAGCCGCGCCGGCCTGCGCGCCGGGCCTGGCCGCTGCCGCGCCTCGCCCCGGCGCTGGCCGCCCTGCTGGCCGTGCTCCTGGCGCTGGCGGTGCTGCTCGCCGCCTCCTCCGGCGTCCGCGCCACGCTGCGCGACTGGCTGGGCATCGGATCGGTGCGCATCACGCGCGTGCAGCGCCTGCCCGACCTCGCGCCGGCGCGGCGCCTCGAGCTGGGCCGCCGCGTGACGCCGGCCGCCGCCGGCCGTGCCTTCGGAAGCCCGATCGTCACCGTGCGCAGGCTCGGCGCGCCCGATGCCGTCTACCTCGCCGAGGGCCGGCCGGTCCGCGTCTCGCTCGTGTACGTCGCGCGACTCGGCCTGCCGGCCGGCACGGCAGGCGTGGGGGCGCTGCTCGACGAGCTGCAGGGCAACGAGCTGCCCGTGGTGGAGAAGATGGTGGCCGGCGACGTGCCGATCGTGCGCGTGCGCGTCAACGGCGCGGCCGGCTACTTCATCGCCGGGCGCCACTCGCTGCGCCTTCCCAGCGCGCTGCGCCCGCGCCTGGCCGGCAACACGCTGCTCTGGACCCGCGACGCCGTGACCTACCGGCTGGAGACCGCGCTGGGGCTGGGCGGCGCGCTCCGGCTCGCGCGGTCGGTGGGCTAGCCTCTAGCCCTCGTCGAGCGGTCGCCGGCGCTCGCGTTTGCGCACGGACTGGCGGCGCTTGGCCTCGAGCCGGCGTGCCTTCGCGGTGGCCGTCGGCTTCGTGGCGCGGCGCGCTCGTGGCACGGCGAGCGCGCGGCTGAGGCGGTCGCGAAGGCGCTCGAGCGCCAGCTCGCGGTTGCGCGCCTGGCTGCGCGCGTCCTGGGCGACGGCGCGCACCACGGGCCCGCAGCGCGCCATGATCCGCGCTTTCTGGGCTTCGGTGAGGGAATCCGAGGCGGCGACGTCGAACACCGCCTCGATGCGCGAGGCGGTCACGTTGGCATGCTGGCCGCCCGGGCCGGACGATCGGCTCGCGCGCAGCGCGATCTCGCGCAACGGAAGCGCCACGTCACGGTTGATGCACATCGGATCTTCCACGCCCACTACCCTGTTCGACCAGTGAATCGCCGCTTCAGGCGACCCTCCAGGATGCCGAAACCAACCCCGATGGGCTCGCGATGGGTGCTCGCATCGGCGGCCGCGCTCGTCGTGGCTGCTGCCTGCTGCGCGCCGGCACAGGCGATCATCGGCGGCGCCCCGGTCTCGCTCACCGAGCATCCCTACCAGGTCGCGCTGATCCAGAACTCGCAGGGCTCCGCGACCAACGGCCAATACTGCGGCGGCTCGATCCGCGACCCCCTGCACATCATCACCGCCGCCCACTGCGTCTTCGACACGCCCTTCAGCGGGTCCGGTCAGCCGGCGGCGCCCAGTCAGATCGACGTGCTCGCGGGCACCGAGAGCCTGGCCGCCGAGGCCACCGGCCAGCGGGTGCACGCGTCGGCGGTGTCGGTCGACCCGAGCTACTTCGAGCCGAACTTCGAGCATGACGCCGCGCTGATCACGCTGGCCACGCCGCTTGCGCTCGGCGCCAAGAAGCAGCCGGTGGAGCTGATCGACGACGTCGACTGGGCCCCGTTGCCGCCTGGCGCCGCCCTCTTCGTCAGCGGCTGGGGCACCACGACCGCGCCGCCGGCCACGCCGAGCTATCCCGACCAGCTGCGCGGCGTCACGGTCAACTTCATCACCGATCAGGACTGCCAGGACAACTACCTCTTCGGCACGACGGCGCCGGACGTGCAGGTGTGCGCCGCCGCCCCGGGGCGCGACGCCTGCAAGGGCGACAGCGGCGGCCCGCTCGTGCGCACCATCGGCCCGTCGCCGCCCGCCGACGACCGGCTGGTGGGGATCGTCTCCTCGGGCGTCGGCTGCGCGCAGCAGAACGCGCCAGGCATCTACACGGAGGTGGCCGAGCCCGCGATTCGCAGCTTCCTGATCCAGGGCCTGCCCGTGCCCGCCCCCGCCAACCGCTCTGCTCCGACGCTGAGCGGCATCGCCGCGGTCGGCCAGCACCTCACCTGCTCGCGCGGGGTCTGGACCGGGTCGCCCTCGTTCGCCTACCAGTTCGTGCGCTCCACCGCCGCGGGTGACGTCGGCATCGCCGCCAATGGGGCATCCGCCGACTACGTCGTGACCACGGATGACGCCGGGACGTCGCTGCGCTGCATCGTCTTCGCGACCAACCCGGGCGGCACGAGCATCGCCGAGACGGCTCGCACCGGCGTCGTGCCGGGAGCGCTGGTGCAACGCCCGTCGCGGGCCAGCCTCGACAAGAACGCCCCGGTGGCCAAGGTGGTCAGGGCGCGGTGCACGGCCACGCGCTGCACGCTCACCGTCACCGTCACCGACGCCGGCTTCTCCGCCGGGATCAAGACCGTTCGCGCGACCGTCAGGTCGACGTACCGGACGACCTGCACGCGCAAGGGGCGCAGGGTGGCCTGCACGAAGAGCAAGACCAAGAAGGCCACGGTGAAGAAGCTGGCGGCCAGGAAGTTCAAGGTCGTCGCCTCCAAGCTGCCCATCGGCAAGCAGCTGTTCGTTCTCTACGCCGTCGACAAGGCCAATCATCGCCAGCGACTGCCGACGAAGAAGACGCTCAGGACGAGGCGCGCGAAGCGTCGCTGAACACGACCCGAGCGCCGCGGTCGGGCTGGAGCGTGAGCCCGCGCCGACGCATCCGCTCGCCGCGCGCGGCGGCTGGTGACAGGCGGAGCGAAGCGGCGACCAGCCGCAGCACCACGGCCATCTCCATCGTCGCGAACGCCGCCCCGACGCAGCGCCGCAGGCCGCCGCCGAACGGGATCCACGCGAACGACTCGGCCGGTTCTTGGCCCAGCCAGCGCTCCGGCCGCCACAGGTGCGCGTCGGGATAGAGGTCCTCGCGACGGTGGACGAGGTAGATGCACGGCGCCACGTGCACGCCCGCCGGCAGCTCGTGCCCGTCGACGCGCAGCGGCGCGGCGAGCTTGCGCGGCGCCACGGTGAGGACCGGGCGGACGCGCAGCGTCTCCTTCACGACCGCGTCGATCCAGGCCTCGTCGCCGTCGCGGAGGTGCGCGAGCACGTCGGGCGCGCGCGCCAGGCGCTCGACCGCCCACGCCAGCGAGCCCGACGTCGTCTCGTGGCCGGCGGCGAGGAGGGTGACGAGGTGGTCGCGCAGCTCGGCGTCCTCGAGGCCGGCAGCGATGAGCTGACCGAGCACGTCACCGCGGTCGCCGCCTTCCGCGCGGCGCCGCGCGATGAGGGCCATGAGCTGCTCGTCGACCACCGCCATGCGCCGCATGAAGGCGCCCCATGGGCTGGCCGGCCCGAGATCGCGCTGCACGAGCGACATGGCGGCCGCCCGTGGCAGCGACGTCGCCACGGCCAGCGTGGCGCGGATGTCCGCCGCCAGGCGCGGGTCGTCGGTGCCGAAGACCGCGCGCAGGATGACCGCCAGCGTCAGGTCCTGCATGATCGGGAGCGCCGCCACCGATTCGTCGCGCGGCCAGCGCGCCAGGTGCTCGGCGGTGACCTCGCTCACCACCGCCGCGTAGGTCGCCACGTGCTCGCCGTGGAAGGCGGGCAGCATGAGCCGCCGGATGCGAAGGTGCTCGTCGCCGTCGGCGAGCAGGATCGAGCGCGGGCCCGCGACCGGGCGCAGTGGTCCCGGGCTCCCGCCACGGCGCGCGACCGAGGCCGAGGCCGAGTACACGGCGCGCACGGCGTCGGGATGCCACACGAGCACGAGCGGGGCGTCGTCGAAGGCCAGGCGCACCGTGAAGGCCTCGCCGTAGGTGGCCGCGCAGCGGCGCAGGAAGGCGGTGGGCCGCATGACCCACTCGAGCGTCTGCAGCACGGCGGGCTCGCGCGGTCCCGGCGGGAGGGCGGGCGCCATCGCGGTCCACGCTAGCGATCGCGCAGCAGCGCGGCGAAGCGCTCGGCGTCGACGTTGCCGCCGCTGATGATCACCGCGACCGTCCCGGCGCGTGGCGTCACGCGCCGGGCGAGCAGCGCCGCGAGGGCGCTGGCCCCGCTGGGCTCGGCCACCACCTTGAGGCGCTCGAAAAGGAAACGCATCGCGGCGACGATCTCGGCGTCGGCGACCGTGACGACGTCGTCGACGAGGGCACGGATGACCTCCCACGTGCGCTCGCCCGGGATGGGGATCTGCTGACCGTCGGCGATGGTCGGGCGCACCTCGACCCTGACGCGCTCGCCGGCCCGCAGCGAGCGCGCCGTGTCGTCGCCGGCCTCGGGCTCGACGCCCACGACTCGCGCCTGCGGACGCAGCGCCTTGATCGCGGTCGCCACGCCGGAGAGCAGCCCGCCGCCACCGCAGGGCACGAGCACGAGGTCGAGGTCGTC
>DASVFT010000096.1:0-49603 GCA_036379935.1 Solirubrobacteraceae bacterium
GTCCAGCGCGCGCAGCCGCGCGGCGAGCTCGCCCTTGGCCGCGCGGTCCATGCCCCTCGTGGGCTCGTCGAGCAGCACCGCGGCCGGCGGCTCGCCGCCGTCCATGACGACGGCGAGGGCCAGGCGCTGGCGCTCGCCGCCCGACAGATCGCGCGGATGGCGATCGGTCAGCCCTTCGAGCCCGACGCGCTCGAGCGCCGGCAGGGTGGCCTCCTCCCCGACGGTCTCGTGCAGGAGGTAGTCGTTGGGGTTCTGCAGCAGCAGCGCCACGCGCCCCGCGGCCTCCACGCGCCCGCGGGTCGCCGTCCGCAGGCCGCTGAGATGGCTCAGCAGCGTCGACTTGCCCGCGCCGTTGCGTCCCATCAGCGCCACGCGCTCGCCCGGCGCCAGCGTGAGATCCACGTCGCGCAGCACCGCGCGCCCGCCCGGGAGCTCGCACCACAGTCCGCGCGCGCGCACGGCGAACGGCCCCTTCGCCCTGCGACCGCGCGCTTCCCGCGCAGGCGCCGCAGGCACCGTGGGAGTCGCCGCGTCGTCGAGCAGCCCGTGCGCGCGCAGGGTGGCGCGCGCCTCCTTGACGCCGCTCGGCGCGGGACGCAGGCCCGCGGCCTGGAACAGCCGCGCGCCCGGCGTCTGGAGCGCGGGCGAGCCCTCGGCCGCCCACTCCAGGAAGGCGCGGGGAGGCGCGTCGCAGGCCACGGCGCCGTCGTGCATGGCGACGACGCGGTCGGCGTGCCCCAGGCAGCGCTCGAGGCGGTGCTCGGCCAGCACGACCGCGGTGCCCCACTCCTCGTTGAGCCGGCGCAGCAGCCACACGAGCTCGTCGCCGGCCACGGGATCGAGCTGGGAGGTCGGCTCGTCGAGCAGCACGAGCCGTGGACGACCCGCCAGCGCGGCCCCCAGCGCGACGCGCTGCAGCTCGCCGCCGCTGAGCTCGCCGGTCGAGCGGTCAAGCAGCCCCTCGATGCCGAGCGCGAGCGCCACCTCCTCCACCCCGCGCGCGACGGCGGCCGCGCCCTCACCCCGGTTCTCGAGCGGAAAGGCGAGCTCGTGGCGCACCGTGCCGAGCACAACCTGCGTCTCGGGGTCCTGGAAGAGGGTGCCGGCCACGGCGGCCAGCGCGGCCGGGCCATGCTCGCGCGTGTCCAGGCCGCCGACGACGGCGCGCCCGCCGAAGACGCCGCCGTGGAAGTGCGGCACCAGTCCGCAGGCGGCGCGCAGCAGCGTCGACTTGCCGCCCGCCGAGAGCCCGGCGAGGACGACGAACTCGCCCGGATCGACGCTCAGCGTGACGTCGCGCAGCGCCGCGCGCCGCGAGCCCGGGTAGGTGTAGGTCACGCGCTCGAGCGCGAGGACGCTCACCGCTCGATCCCCCGGCGGTCGGCGAAGGGCGCCAGCGCCACGAGGACGAGCGCGCACGCCAGCGCGACCTCGGCGCCGCCCACGGGCGCCGACAGCCTCGGATAGGCGGCAAAGTCCGCGACCCCGGCAAGACGCGCGCCCACAGCCAGCACGGCGAGCGCCAGCGCGACGGCGGCGAAGGCGACGTCGTGGCGCGACCACGGCGCCCGTTCGGGGCGCGCGGCCCCGGCGGCCCCGTAGCCGCGGACCTCCAGCGTGGCCGCGACGTCGATCGCGCGATCCAGCGCGCCGGTGGCCACCGCGCGCAGCACGGCGACGCGCGGGCCCGGCCGCGGCCGGCACGCACGCGCGTCGGTCATGCGGCGCGCGTCTCGGGCGAGCACGGGCACCAGGCGCGTGGCCAGCGCGGCGGTCAGCGCCGAGCGAAAGGACACCCGGCGGAACAGCCGCAGCACCTCGTCGGGATCGACGGCGGCGGTGAAGAGCGCGCAGCACCACACGACGACCAGCACCCGCACGCCCAGCACGCCCCCGGACACGAGCGCCTCGGCCGTGACGTCGATCCGTCCGAAGGGCGGGAGCTCGCCGAGCCGCGCGAGGACGGTCAGGCCGTCGCGCACGACGAGCGCGTTGACGAGCGCGACGAGCACGGCCAGCGGCACGGTGTAGCGCACCGAGCGCACGACGTCGCGGCCGACGCGGGCGCCGGCCGCGGCGGAGAGCGCGGCGACGGCCACGGCGGCGAGCACCAGCGGGTGCTCGAAGACCAGGGCGACGCAGGCCAGCACGAGGCAGTAGGCGGCGCCGGCGGCGGCGCGCGTAGCGTGCAGGGGGCTGGCGCGCCGACGGTAGATCATGGGGTCACCGGCAGCGCGATCGCCCGGTCGTGGCTGACGGCGACGGCGAAGCGGCGGCCCAGCGTGCCCTCCTCGAAGGCGCCCACGGCCGAGACCACGCCGGCCTCGTCGGTTCCCGTCACCACCCACGTCGGGCGCTCGTCGCCGACGGCGGTGGCGGCCACGAGCCCCGTACCGGAACCGAGCGTCCGAGCCGCGCGCCCGCGGGCGTCCAGGGCCACGATGCTGCGACCGTCGCGCGCGATCCGCGCATAGACGCCGCTGGCGGACGGCCCCTGCTCGAGGCCGGCGACGGCGTGGTCCTCGCGCAGAATCCGCCACGGCCCCACGAGCACCCGCAGGGTGTCCTGGACGCGCGCGGTCAGCAATCCGCCCGTGGCCGCGGGAACGTCGTAGGAGGCGAGACGCTTCGACACCTGGCGGCAGGGAGCGCTGCCGGGCGTCGCGCACTCGATCCGTACGGGCAGGCGCTTGCCGTCGATGCCGTGCACGAACGGCTCGGGGAACGAGCCGACCACCGCTGGGACGCGCATCGCCGCGCCCCAGTCGTGGCGGTCCCACCACACGCGGTCGCCCCCGCGCACGCTGGTGGCCGCCGCTCCGCGCGACGCCTCGATGCCGTTGACGTAGTAGAACCAGTCCACGGGGCGCCCGCGGCTGCGGCCGCCCGCCAGCCCGTCGATCGACTGCACGAAGCCGCCGCCGTAGCGCGTCGAGACCTTGGCGTTGCGCTCGAGCACGCGCATCACCGTCTCGTCGCCGCCGACCTTCGGCGCGTCGAGATCGCGCAGCGCACGAGCCCCGAAGTCGCGCGTAATGGTCAACTTCGTGCCGGCCGGCCTCTCGCCCGCTCCCAGGCCGCAGCCTGCCAGCGCGGCGCCGAGGCCGACCGCCGCCGCTATGGCGGCCGCACGCCTCACGACACCGTGAACACCACGCGCGTGCGCGTGCGCTGCAGCAGCGTGTCGACGTTACCCGCGCGGTCTGCGACCTGGAGGTCGAGGACGTAGCGCCCAGGTCCGAGGCGCGCCGGCAGCAGGTACGACCACTGCTCGCGATCGCCCGCGCTGAACCACTTCCCGCGCCTGGCCCCGCAGCGCTTCAGGGCCACCAGGCGTGCGCTGCGCCCATCGAAGGTCTGGCAGCGTCCGTGGTCGTTGCGCGTCAGCCGCAGGCGCACGGCGGCGATGCCCGACGGGTCGGAGGTGACGATGCCCCCCAGCCCGCGCGGCCCCCTGCCCTTGCCGAAGCGCTGGCCCTCGCGGATGGAGGCGATCTTGCCGCGTGGGGCGCGCCGGTCCCTGGTGCCGCAGAGCCCGTCGTCGCCGGCGGTCACGCAGGCCGACGCCGCCGCCGCGGCCGAGCCGCACGCTCCGTCGCTGCCGTCGGTCACGCAGACGGGCTCGGAGGCGGAGCGGACGTCGTCGCCGTGCGTGGCGCGGAGCGTCGCCGGGCCGCGCGCGCCGAGCGTGATCTGCGCCGTGCCGTCCGCGCCCGTCGTCGCCGTGGCGCCGGCGCCGCTCACCGTGGCGCCCGGAACGGGCTGGCGCGTGACGGTGTTGCTCGCATCGGTCGTCGTCTGCATCACCCTGACCGCGAACGGCTGTCCCGGCCTCGCCGTGGCCGGCACCCCAGCGAGGCTCAGCACGGTGTACGAGGCCCCCAGCTGCTCGGAGATCGGCGCCAGCAACACCTGGTCGCCGGTCTGCAGCTCGGCGCCGCACAGCCCGGTCTGGCTCAGCACGTCGTTGACGAAGAATCCCCAGAAGACGGGGTCGCCGCCGAAGGGATGCGACTCGCCGCGGATCACGTCGACCGAGTACTGGAAGCCGTCGAACCACGGCCCCGACCAGGCGCCGCCGGTGGCCTGGTCGAGCGCGCCCGCCGCGCTCGTGCCGGTGCAGTTGTGGCCGGCGACGCCGTCCTTGTTCACCGTGGCCGTCGTCGTGGTCAGCGCCGTGCGCGGCACGAGCGTGTCCGCCAGGCCTTCGACCCGGACGGTCACATTGGCCGGTCCGGCCGCGAGCGCCGGCGCCGCCGTCGCCACGACGGCGCCGATCACCGCCGCGAGGCCGATGCAACGTCTTCTCATCAGGAGCCACCCCTTTCCACGAGGGCGTATGGGCTTGGCGGTCGGAGGCAGGTCTCCTGGCTCGCCGGGTTCCTACCGTGCCCGCGCCTTCCCGGCCGGCCGATGGCCGTCCAGTGGCTCGAGCCGTGCGGCTCGTGCGGGTGGCATCCCCGGTCACAGTGGCGGGTCCGCGCCGGATTCGCACCGGCTTCCCTTCGCCACCGACCCCTATGAACGCGGGCATCCTACACCGCGGCCGCGAGCGCTAGTCTCGGATCCGTGACCGTGAACCTGACGCGCATCTACACCCGCTTGGGCGACGGCGGCGAGACGCATCTGGGCGACATGAGCCGGGTGCCGAAGACCCACCCGCGCATCGAGGCCTACGGTGCGATCGACGAGCTCAACGCGCAGGTCGGCCTCGCGCTCACCGTCGAGGGGCTCCCCGACGGGTACGCCGACTGGCTGCGACGCGTGCAGAACGACCTCTTCGACCTCGGGGCCGACCTCAGCGTGCCCGAGGGCGGTGACCGCGAACGGCTGCGCGTGCGCCCCGAGCAGGTGGCCTGGCTCGAGGAGGCGTGCGACGAGGTCAACGTGACGCTCGAGCCGCTGAAGTCGTTCGTGCTGCCCGGCGGCAGCCCCGCCGCGGCCCACCTGCACGTCTGCCGCACGGTGTGTCGCCGCGCCGAGCGCCGGGCGCTCGACGTCGAGGGGGCCAATCCCGAGGTCGTGCGTTACCTCAACCGCCTCTCCGACCTGCTCTTCATCCTCAGTCGCGGCGCCAACGCGGGCGACGAGCCGCTGTGGGAGCCGGGCCGCTTCCGCGAGTAGGCCGGCTAGGCGCGCGCTCGCCTGGCGGCGCCCGTCGTCGCCACGCTGACGGTGGCCACGAGGGCGAGGGCGAGCATTGCGATCGCCAGCGCGCCGGCCACCACGGTCGTGCGGTCCTGCGCGTATCCGGCGATGGCCTGCGCCTCGGCGCCGACGACGATGGCGGCGACGACCGCCCCTAGGCCGCCCAGGACGGCCAGCGGCTCCCAGGGCAGCGACCGCGCCGACTCCGCGCCCACGGGCTCGACGCGCTGGAGGACGGCGACGGCGAGCGAGACCCACAGGCCGGCCACGAGGAAGCCACCGACGACGTCGGACGGGTAGTGCCACGTCAGGGCGAGCGTCGCGTAGCCGACGCCGATGGCGAAGGCACCCCCGACGAGCGCCGTGACGGGCCGCACGGCGGGCGGCGAGACGAGCACGGCGCACAGCGCCAGCGTCATGGCCGCCGTCGAGTGCCCGCTGGGCCAACTCGCGGGCTCGATCTGGCCCCAGTGTCCCAGGAAGGCAGCGAAGCGCGGCTCGGCCAGCAGGTGCTTCAGCGCCTGCGTGGTCAGGCCGGTCGCCACGAGCAGCACGCCCACCGTGAGCGCGCGCCACGGACGGCGGCGCTGGAGGGCCACGGCGATGCAGAGAAGACCGAAGATCGCGTATGGCAGCGGGTCCGGGGCTCGGGCCACGGTGCGGATCTCGGAGCTGAAGCGCGACTGGTCGAGTGCGCTGAACCCGCGCAGGAGCGCGACGTCGCGCGCGTGCCCCGCATCGGAGCTGAGGCCGACGATCGCCACCGCGACGAGCCCGAGAGCGCAGCCCGCGGCCGCCAGGAGGGGAAGCTTGCGACGATCCACCGCCTTTCAGGTTAGGGAACTCGCACGTGTCGATGGGCAGGATGCTGACCGAACGTGTGGAAGGGACCTCGCGCACGGCATGGACGCTCCCGGCTTCATCCCGTCTCTGATCGGCGCGCCGCTGTCCCCGGCCGGCGGCGCGGTCGCGGGCACCGTCGAGGACGTGCTGCTCGACCCCGCCAGCCACCGTCCCGTCTGGCTCCTGGTGCGACTGCGCGACGAAGCGCCGCCGTACACCTTCGTGCCGGCCCAGCGCATGGCCAGCCGCGCCGACGCCGTCGTCGTCCCGTTCGACGAGACGGCCATGCGGCACGCTCCCGTGCGGCTGGCCGCGCCGGCGGCGTGCCGGCCCGAGGACGCCGCCGCATTGGGCCGCCACTACGGGGTCCCGGTGCCGTCGGGCGAGGCGCGGCCGCTGCACGCCGCCCCCGCGCGCGTCAGCCGGGTGGCGGCCTGAGCTCGACCGTAGCCGGCGCGGCGAAGCGGCACAGGCGTAGCCGCGAGACCGCGCCGAGGAGAGTGCGCCCCTACTGCGGCGGATCGGGCGCCGGCCCGGGCTCCGTCGACCCGACCGCCCCGCGCGGGCGCGTGCCGGTCCGCGAGCGCGCGAGGCGTCCCAGCGCCTGACGTGTCGACCACGCGGCCAGCACGGGCCTGGCCCGCATGGCCGCCCGCGAGATCGAGAAGTACGGCGTCTGACGGCCGCCGAAGCCGCGGAAGTAGTGCTCGATCGGCTCCAGCATCGAGCCCTCGAAGTCGAACACCTTCGAGACCTCCGCCGCCAGGCGGATCGCCTCCCAGTACAGGAGCGTGTTGGAGCCGTGCGCCTGCAGCTCGGCGTCGCGCGCGTTGATGAGCGCGTAGCAGGTGCCGTCGTCCCACACGGTGTAGAGCGCAGCGTGGACGCGCCCGTGCGCGTCGACGGCCCCGAAGATCCGGCGCGAGCCCCGAGCCGCACAGGCGGCGTCCAGCCGCCGGATGAGCGCAGGCGAGTCCGGCGAGCGCACGCCCTGGCGCGCATAGGTCTGCTCGTTGAGCCGCAGGAGCTCCTCGAGCGGGAAGTCGTGGTCGACCTCCACCGCCCGCTCGGCCTTGCGGATCCCGCGCCGGACGTGGTCCTGGAACTCGCTCTTGACCCGGTCGAGATCGCAGAGATCCTCGATCCGATACGTGTAGCGCACGGTCGCGGCGAAGCCCGCCCAATGGAACGGCAGCCAGTTGGTGAGCGCCGGAGACATGCTCTGGCGGTAGAAGTCGAAGTCCGGCAACTGGTTGATCAGCTGGCCGAGGAGCCTCTTCTCGGTCTCCAGCCGCCGCGCGTACTTGCCTTCCATCGGAGCCAGCCATGGCCCGAGCGTCTGCGTGAAGGGCGGCTGGCCGATGGTCGTCAACCCGAGCCGCCGGCGCCGCGCGTAGGGCAGGCGCGCGACGATCTTCTCGCCGCGCCTGACCACGGCCGCGCCCCAGCGCCCCGGAGCCACGGCGTCAAGCCACCATGGCTGCTCGAAGATCGAGTTGACCTCGGCGATCGAGTCGCGCTTCGGCTCGGTCGCGCCTACGGATGGATGCGTGAGCGTCTGATGCTCCACCAGGTCTTGTCCTTACCCAAGAAGAGGTCCTGCATCAGCCACCACGCGGCGGCCGGCTTGCGGCGGAGGTCGGCGATTCCGTAGGTCGCACCGACGTCACCGTAGGGCACGTAGACGCGGACGCGAGCGCCGAGCCGGGCCGCGGCGCGCGCGGGCGCGCGGAACGGCAGCCCGTAGAGGAGCTCGACCTCGTATGGCGTGCCCGCCGCCTTCAGGCGGCCGACGGCCTCGGTGAGCAGCGCCACGTCGTGCGTCGCCACCGCGACGGCGGGCGCGCGACCACACAGGCGATCGACGATGGCGAGGAAGCCCTCCGCCGGGTCGACGTCCCCGCCGGCGCCGTCCTTCCACTGGCCCTTCACGACCCGGACGACGAGGCCGAGCTCCGCCGCGCGCGCGGCGTCATCGGCGCTTCGTCGCCATCGACCGGGAAAGGACGTGCCGAGCTGACCGGCGCGCGGCATCTCCTCCACGAGCCGCCACGTGCCGTCCACGGTCCCCGGGGCGAGGGCATCGAGGTGCAACCGTCGGCCCACGCGAGCGGCGGCCGCGTCGAGCTCGGCGAAGAGCACGGGGTCGAACGCGAGCTCCGACGGCTTGACCGACACGTAGGCGTCGAGGTCGCCTGCCGCGAGACGATCGAAGGCGGCGAGGTGCACGTCGGCGGCGCGGCGCCCGCGCTCCTCGGGCGCCGCCGAGTAGCCCACCGTCGACACGATCCCGAAAGCCGCCAGGCGGCGCGCGGCCTCCAGCGCATCGTCGAGCCCGGGGCCGGCTCCGTACGCGAGCTCGCGCCGGCGTCGCAGCGCCTCGACCCAGCCCGCGCGCGCGCTCCTACGGGCCGCACGCGCGTGCGACCGACGACTGGCATCGACGTGCTCACTCTCCAATTCCCCCGTCGAGATCACCTTCCTTGCGGGCGGGATCTTATGCGCGCCGCCGACGTGACCGCAGCCGCCGTCGGAGTGACCCTCCCGTGAGCGGCCTTGCGCCCGCAGAGCGCGCGCGAATATCGTTGACCGGTCTTCGGCAACCGCGCTCAGGAGGTCGTCCATGGCAGTCGCAGTGGTGCTCGAGTTCCCCGGGGCAACGATCGACCAGTACGACGAAGTGGTCAGGAGGATGGGCTTCGAGCCCGGTGGCCCGGGCGCGCCGGGCGGTCTCTTCCATTGGGTCACCCAGACCGACGACGGCATCCGCGTCACCGACGTCTGGCAGGACCGCGAGACCTTCGACAAGTTCGCCGAGGAGCAGATCGGCCCCATGACGGCCGAGGTCGGCGTCCCCGGACCACCCCAGCTGACCTTCTACGAGGTCCACAACTACTTCACGGCCGGCTGACCAGCCGCCCGGGGCGCGGCGCCCGGGGCTCGCAGTACCGCCCGTGCTCGCTTCGGTCAGCTTTCAGTCAGCCTAGACGACAACAGGACGCGCGTGCGCGTGCGCGCGCGATCCTGGACCGCAGGCGCATCAAGCGCCACCCCACGTCGCGTCTGAGTCGTAGCGTCTCGCTCATGACCCTCGCGTGCATCGGCCACTGGTACCTCTCGCTGCTGTACCTCGTCCCGGTGCTCGTCGTCGTTGGTGGTCTCTGGGTCGTCTCGCAGGTCGAGAAGCGCCGCGAGACACGCGAGGCAGCGAAGACGGCAGCGCCACCTGACTGCGTTGGCGCCGCTCACTGAACCCAGACATGGCCCTTGTCCTCGCCGATGCAGGGGGGCGACGGTGCTCACCGTGATCCTGCGCCCTGTGCATGGGCGCTTTCGCAGTACCGCCACGGGGATTCGAACCCCGGTTTCCGCCGTGAGAGGGCGGCGTCCTAGTCCCCTAGACGATGGCGGCAGGAACGCGCCGACGAGGGTAGCGAAGAAATGCGGCTGAGAGGACTCGAACCTCCACGAGCGTAAAGCCCACAGGCACCTGAAGCCTGCGTGTCTACCAATTCCACCACAGCCGCCGGGACGCCAAGAGTAGCGTGCGTCGCGCCAACTCAGCCGTGGCGGCGGGCCGAGCGTCAGTCGCGTCCGGCGACCTCGCGCACGACGACCACGGGGCGCGTCGCACGCTTGATCACGCCCCGCGAGGTGCTGCCGAGCAGCAGCTCCGACAGGCCGCTGCGGCCGCTGGCGCCCACCACGATCGCCTGCGCGTCGCGCTCGTCGGCCACCCGCACGATGGTGTCCGGCACCGTCAGCTCGTCGGCGACGACGAGCGGCTGAGCGTCGAAGCCCGCTTCGCGGGCCAGCTCGGCGCCCTGCTGAGCCGTCTGCTGGGCGCCTTCGTAGAGCGCGTGCTCGCGCTCGACGGCCGTGCGGACGTCGACGGTCACCGGCGCCGGGGTGAACCCGCCCATCGCCACGGCGCTGACCTGGTAGGCGGCGTCGGCCTCCCAGACGACGACCACCACGGCCTGGCGCCCGCCCAAGAGCGCGCCGGACTCGCGCACGGCATGCGCCGACGCCTCGGAGCCGTCGTAGGCGATGAGGATGGGGCCGGAAACCATTCGGTTGCTCCACTAGGCCGTTATCGGATAAACGCCATCACTTCTGGCGCGGGACCGACCAGATGCGCGGTGCTCAGCCGGTCTGGCCGCGCCGCCGCGCTTCGCTGCGCGAGATCGGCGCGGTGCGAAAGACCCGGTCCCAGTACGGCGCGCTGATCCCGAAGCCTCGCGTGTCGTCCTGGAAGTGGTGGCGCAGGTGCAGCTCGCGCAGCCGCCGGCCCACGCGCCCGCGCGGGATCCGGTGGTGCAGGTACCAGTGCATCGTGTCGTAGATGATGTAGCCGAGCAGGAAGCCGGCCGAGACCGCGAGCCACTCCGGCGCCCCGAAGATCAACCGGTAGAGCAGCAGGAAGATGGCGGCCAGCGGGATCGACGCGCTGGGCGGCATGACGAGCCGATGCGGATCGTTGGGATGCTCGTGGTGCACGCCGTGGATCAGCCAGTGCAGCTTGGCCCCCACCCCCTCCTCGGGCTCGAAGTGGAAGACGAGGCGGTGCAGCCAGTACTCCGTCAGCGTCCACAGCGCATAGCCGACGACGATCAGGGCCAGAACCCGCGACACCCCCATCCGGTCCAGGGCGAAACCGGCCAGGAGCGCCACGATCGGACCGTAGAGCAGCGCCGGCACCGCGGGGTGCACGCGCGTCATGCGGTCGAGGACCGGCCAGGGCAGCAGGGGCGGCGACGCGCGCAGGTGCTCGCTGCGGTCGTCGGTATCGAAGGCGTTCGGCGTGGCGCTCATGAGGGCCTCCGGCGGGACGAAGCTGGACTCGGTGCGATGCCCTGTTCTACCAAACCGCCCACCTCGACTGCGAGCGATGGTTAGGGAACCCGAACATGGAGTGTCAGGCGAGGCGTACGTGACGCTGCCGAGGCGCTCTCGCCAGTGTGGCGCCGACACGCGGAAGGCCCGCCGTGCGGCGGGCCTTCCGGGGCACTCGACCTCTCTCGTGGATCGTCGGGTACCCGCTCCGCTCCGATCGTGAACCCCCGGATATCCTCGACCTCCCTCGTGCGTCTCCTGCGCGACTCGCTCACGGAACGCCCGTCGCTCGACATCGCGGTCTCGCACGCGCTGCTCGAAGGCGTCGCGCGCGACGCGCTCGGCCCCGTCGTCCGGTTGTACCGGCCGACCGCGACCATGGCCTTCGGCCGTCTTGACGCCCTGCGGCCCGGGTTCGCCCAGGCAGGGAGGGCGGCCCGCGAGCACGGCTTCGAGCCGATCGTGCGGCTGGCCGGGGGCCACGCCGCGGCCTACGACAACCGCGCGCTCATCTACGAGGAGATCACGCCGGAGCGCGATGTCACGGCCGGCCTCCACGAGCGCTTCCGCGAGGCCGCCGCGCTCCTCGCCGGCGCGCTGGACGGGCTCGGCGTCGACGCGCGCGTGGGCGAGATCCCGGGCGAGTACTGCGCCGGCGCCTACACCGTGAGCGCGTCCGGCCGCGTGAAGCTCGTCGGCATCGCGCAGCGCGCCGTGCGCGGCGCGGCGCTCCTCACCGCATTCATCCTCGTCGGCGGCGGCGCGACGCTCCGATCCGCGCTCACCGACGTCTACCGCGCGCTCGAGCTGGAGTGGGATCCCGCGACCGCCGGCGCTCTTGACGACGTCCTGCCCGGCGTGGGCATGGCCGATGTGGAGCAGGCGATCCTCGCGGCCCGCGGCCCGGACCTCGTTCCGGGCATGATCGATGCGCACACGGTCGTGCGCGCGCGCGAGCTGGAGGAGCGCCACCGATGGCCCTAGGCGCACGTCACAAGTGCCTTGCGGGTCGTTCGTAGCCACTCACCGGCCAACGTTTCAGGGCGAGGCATCTTTCTGTCGGCTTGCAGCCTATGAGTAGCGTGATCTAATCACTGGAGCAGGCGTCCCTAGCGGACCCTCGCGACGAAGGTACAAGCGGCTCGTTGTCCCCTGGGAGGAGTCGGTCATGTCAGCACCGGAGGCCTGGCACGTCACGCGAACCATGCGCACGCTGGAGATGCTCGCGCTGCGGCCGCGCTCGGCTGTGGACGTCGCCCATGCGCTGGGCGTGCATCCACGCACCGCGCGACGACTCCTCAATCGGCTGCTCGTCGAGGGGTATGCGACGCGAACGGGCCCACATCGTCGGCAGTACGGCATGACGCTCAAGCTCGTCGCGCTCGCGGGGCACGCACTCGAGCAAGCTGATCTCGTGCGTGAGGCAGCGCCCTTCGTGCAGCGACTGCGCGACGAGACCGCCGCTCCAGCCCAGCTGAGCGTGGCCAGCTACCGCTCGGCGTTGCCACTCGTAGACGAGCAGCGGCCCGAGGAGAACGGCAGGGTGCGCGCTCAGCTCGGTGAGAAGGTCCCGTGCCACTGCTCGGCGGCGGGCAAGGTTCTCCTGGCCCACCGGACGCGCTGGTGCGAGAGCGTGCTCAGCCACCCTCTCGAGGCTTACACCGAGCGCACCCCCGTCCGGCCCGAGGAGGTGCGGGACCAGCTGGAGGAGGTGGCTCGGCGCGGTTACGCCATCGAGGACGGCGAGCGCGTCGAGGGCGTCGGCAGCGTCGCCGCGCCGGTCTTCGACCACAACGGCGAGGCGGTCGCTGCCCTCGGTGTGGTCGTGGCGTCCGACCGGGTGGCCACGGAGGCCGCGCGTCTCGCCGGATTGGTCGTCTTGGCGGCCCGCGGACTGTCCGACGCCCTGGGGTTCGTCGAGGGGGCGCCCGCGGTCGACGAGGGCGTGTCCGCAGCGCTCCTGGAGATGGTGCCCGCCGCGCGAAGCTATGCCGCCTGAGGAGCGCGGCCGGACGGTCGGCGGAGCGCTCGAGCAACGTCCTGCGGCGGAATCGATCTGAGCTCGGCGGTCGTCACCGGCGGAGCAAGCGGGATTGGCCTTGCGGTGGCGCGCCGGCTCGCAAGCGATGGCGCATCGGTGGCGATCCTCGACGTGGACGAGGACGCGGGCAAACGGGTCGCTCGGGAGATCCAGGCGATCTTCGTGCACTGCGATGTCGCTTCGGCATCGAACGTGGATGCCGCGTTCTCCGTCGTCGAGACGCGGTTCGGCTGGGTCACAACGCTGGTGAACAATGCGGGCGTCAACGCGCAGTTCGACCCCGCGACGATGACCGAGGCGGAGTGGGACCGCTTCCTTGCCATCGACCTGAAGGCGGCGTGGCTCTGTGCGCGCCGCGCGCTTCGCGGCCTGCGCGCAAACGCCGATGCAAGCATCGTGAACGTCGCATCCATCCACGCGCAGATGACGCGGAAGGGGATGTTCCCCTATGCCGCGGCGAAGGCCGGTCTTGTCGGGCTCACGCGCAGCATGGCACTGGAGCTTGCGCCGCACGGCATCCGCGTGAACGCCGTCTGTCCCGGCTTCGTCCGCGCCGGGCTCGTGCTCGAACGGCTCGAGCGTGCGGCCGATGCTGTCGCCGCCGAACGGCAGATGCTCGAGCAGCACCCGCTCGGGCGCATAGGCGAGCCAGAGGAGATCGCCAACGTCGTGGCTTTCCTGGCTTCGGCACAAGCCAGCTTCGTGACCGGTGCTGCGTGGATGGTGGACGGGGGCCTGAGCGTGCGCTTCGCGACTTGATAGCCGTGGCACACGCATTGAGCAAATGCTTGTGATCAATGGAAATTCTTCTTGCAAAGCGAAGTCGCTTATCGCTAGTGTGATTTTCGCTTGATCAGTAAGGGTCATCCGGTAGTGAGTCGCCGCCCAACCGCGATCGGAGACGACGACATCGCGCCTCCCGCCGCCCATCTCCACCCGCCGACCGCCAGCGCCGTGCGCGTTCAGGTGGCCGAGACCAGCCCGCTCTACCGGGAGGGGCTCGTGCGCTGGCTCCAGGATTGTGCCGAGCTGGAGCTCGTCGCCCTGGCAGCGGAAGGTCACGGTGCGCTCGCGCAACTGCGCAGGTGTCGACCCGATGTGGCGATCGTCGACCACGATCTCGCCGGCGTGGATGGTCCACGGTTCACCCTGGTTGCACGTCGTGAGCGCTTGCCCACCCGCATCCTGATCCTTGCCGCCACGGCCGACGGCGCGATCGCACATCGCGCCCTCAGTTCGGGCGCAGCGGCATATGTGACGAGAGATGTCGGGCCCGCCGAACTGCGAGCTGCGGTGCATGCGGTCGCCGCGGGGAGGGTCGCCCTGCCGCCTGCCGTGCAGACGAGCGTCGCCCGGGAGATTCGCCTGCGACACCAACCCGACCGCCCGGCGCTCGCGCCTCGCGAGCGCCAGATCCTCGCGCTCGTGGCCAACGACTGCTCGACCCGCATCATCGCCGAGCGCCTGCATCTCAGCAACGAGACCGTCAAGACGCATCTGCGCCACGTCTACAGAACGCTCGAGGTGTCTGATCGCGCGGCGGCAGTGGCGCGCGCCATGCATCTGGGGCTCGTTGAGTGACGTGCATCCACGCGTGCGACTGATCGTCGCCGAGGCGCACCCGGTGTTCCTCGACGGCCTGGTGCGGGCGATCAGGGATGAGCGCCCGGACTTGGAGCTCGTCGGCACGGCGCAGGATGGCGACGAGGCCCTACACCAGATCCGCGAGCTGCGGCCTGATGTTGCCATTGTCGAGCACGACCTGCCGTTGTTGAGCGGCGTTCGCGTGCTCACGGCGGTAAGGCGCGACGCCCTCGCCACACGCGTCCTGTTCCTCTCAGCTCATACCGACAGCGGGACCGTCTACGCAGCGATTGCCGCCGGCGCCGCCGGTTGGCTCACAAAGGACGCCAACCGGCATGAGATCGGTGATGCCGTCGCGGCTGTACATCGTGGCCAGACCGTCCTGTCGCCTGCCGTCCAGGCCGGCGTTGTCGACGAGATCGCGACGCGTGCGGGCACGGAACCGCCACCGCTGACCACACGGGAGCGTGACGTGCTGGCTCTCGTCGCGAGCGGCCGTACGGTCAACGGCGTCGCCGGAGAGCTTCAGATGAGCCGCGCCACGGTGAAGACGCACCTGCAGCACCTCTACGAGAAGCTCGGCGTATCGAGTCAGGCCGCCGCCGTCGCCGAAGCGATCCGTCGGGGCTTCATGCAATAGCCGAAAGGGCGACGGCCACTCGGCCCCCGTCCACCCTCACGCGATCGCCTCGATGGCCGATCGGCGCGTCGGGCGCCGGTAGCGAGAGTGCGGCGATGGCGACGATGCCGCATCGACCGAGCATGCCGCCGCTGCGCCGGTTGCTGCACGACGACGGTCGCGCCGCGGACGCGGCCCCCAGCCTCGCCTCTTGACCGGACCGGGAACGCTGGTTCGGGTGCCCGTTCTTCCGGACGCGCACACAGCGCGTCGCGTCCTCTTCGTGCTCTGCGGCGCCCAATGTGCGCTCTTCATCGATGTCTCGAGCGTCACCGTGTGCCTGCCCTCGATCCGTGAGGCGTTCCGCCTACCGCAGCACGAGATCCAATGGGTGGTCACGTCATACGCACTCACGTTCAGCGGCTTGCTCCTCATCAGCGGGCGCATGGCGGACGCTCATGGCTCCAGGCGGGTCCTGGTCGTGGGTCTCATCGCGTTCGCGTGCGGCACCGCTGGAGCCGGGCTGGCACCCACGTTCCTGGTCCTCTGCGGCTGTCGCGCGTTGGAAGGCGTAGGCGCTGCCCTTGTCGCGCCGGCGGTCCTGTCCTTGACGAAGGCGACGTTTGTCCGCGACGTCGAACGCCGACGGGCGTTTGCCCACTACGGCACCGCGCTGGCGGGCGGCTTCACCCTTGGCGCCCTTGCCAGCGGCCTGCTGGCGACCGTCGACTGGCGGGCCGCGATGTTCATCAATGTGCCGCTCTGCGCCGCTATTGCGCTCGTGGCCCTCGTCGGGCTACCGGCCGAAGAACGTCTTCCCTGCCAGCGCCGCGACGTCGTCGATGCCGTCATCGCGACCTGCGGAGCACTCTGCGTTGTCTACGCGGCCACTCAGGCGAACACGGTCGGGTTGACGTCGTGGACGGTGATGGGGGCTGCATTGGGTGGGGCCTCGCTGCTGCTGGCGTTCGTGGCTCTCAGCGCGCGCTCCCGTACGCCTCTGATCCCGGGGGAGCTGATGAGCGGTCGCCGTGGCGTTGCAATGGCCTGCGCCGCGCTGAGCGCCGCCAGCGGGGGAAGCGCGCAGTACGTGGCGACGACTTACCTCCAGGTTGTGCGACACCGCGGTGCGCTTGCGACGGGCGTCGCAATAAGCGCACTGGGGATCGCTGCGATGGCAGCGGGACCGCTCGCGCCCAGGCTCGCCTCGCGCCTCGGCCTTCGCCCCTTGCTCTCGCTGGGTCTCGCGATCGAGGCACTCGGCGTTCTCGCGCTGGCGGCTACCACGGTCGGATCGGGAGTCGTGCTCGTCGCTGTCGCCATGGCAACGACCGGGCTCGGGCTCGTTGTCGCCACGATCGCCTACACGACGTACGTGTTGCGTGGCTCCGTCGCGGACGCAGACGGTGTGGCGAGCGCCGCCTTACGCGCCGTTGAGCAGCTCGGTGGCGCGGTAGGGCTCGCCCTCATCGTCACCGTGGCGGGGCCGCACATCGGGGCGGCGGCGCAGCTTGGCGCGGCGGCTGTGGTGGCCGGGATGTTCTCGGGCGTCGCCGCGCTGCTGGCTTCGGCGCTCCTTCTCCGCGCGCCCGCGGTACCGCGCACAGAATGAGCTCGCCCAGCGATCAGGCGAGCCGGAACGAGGACGAGGCGCTGATCGCGGGCCTCAGCGAGTACGTACCCGAAGCCATGCGCGTCACCGACACACCGGGCGTGAGCCTGGCGCTCGCGCGGGCCGGAAGCATTGTCTGGCAAGCATCCTTTGGATGGGCCGACCTCGCAGCACGAACCCCGATGAGCGTTGACACCGTCGTCTGCGCAGGGTCGATGTCGAAGACGTACGTCGCGATCGCTGCTTTGCAGCTTGTCGAACTCGGGCTGCTCGACCTGTATGAGCCCATTGACCGTCATCTGCCGGATCTGCACGTCCGCAATCCTCTCGGCGAGCGGTCGGTCACGCCCTATGACCTGATGACCTATCGCAGCGGCCTTGCGACCGACACAGGCGATTGCGTCCTCGCCCCGCCTTCCCCGCTACGGCGATGGCTTCGCGACGAGCTCGAGCGCGATGAGGCGCCTGAGTACCGCAAAGCAACGTCGAGATGGACAGCCAAGGTCGGCGAGCGATTCCAATACTCGAGCCTCGGGATGGCGATTGTCGGCCGTCTGGTCGAGAGACTCAACATTGAGCGGCTCTCGTTCTCATCGTACGTTCGTCACAAGATCATCGACCCGCTCGGACTCCGCTCGACCGATCTTCCATGCTCGTTTCTGCCCACCGACGTCAGGCGCGCAGTTCGAGCACGGTTGGCAACGGGCTACGCCCGGTTCGGTCCGGTTCTCGTTCCCGTGCCCCTGCTGCACTCGGGGTCCTATCCAGCCATCACCCTGCTGACGACACCGGCGGATGAGGCGCTACTCCTCGAGGCGATCGCTCACGGCGGTGAGCTCCGCGGAACTCGAGTTCTGAGCTCGAACTCGGTCCGCACGATGCTCACTCCCCAGGTTTCGATTGGCGGGGGCGTGCCCGGCCCAGAGGGTCTCTACGGGATAGGTCTGCAACTCAAGGGCATCGGTGAACCGGCCTCTAGCTTCGGTCATGGTGGCACCCACCCATACGGCTGGTGGAGCGAGGGACACAGCTATCCAGGCTTGGGACTGACCGTTGTCGTCTGCTGCAACAAACGGAACATGATCGGGTGGTACAACCCCGAAGCCGAGTCGGCCCCAGGACTCATACACCAGTACATCGTCGATAAGCTGAGCCGGCGTTCAGTCACTGCTCACCGTCCCGCCCGATCTTGGGGATGGAAGGCGTCGTACGTCATGGGCGTGCTCATCATCGAGCGATTGTTGGGAACCCTCGGCGTGCGGGACGCTCTGGCATCACTGAGCATCGAAGCGATGGCGACCGGGGCTCGGAGCCTGCCGGACTCCTCGGCGCCCTGGCGCTGGGATGAGACAGCGTTCGGACTCGGAGTTTCCGACATGCGGGCGGTCGAGCCCACCCCGGACGGCGTCCGCGGCTTTCTCACAGGTCCCAACTTGCGCGTGGACCCCGCCGAGCTCAGGCTCCTGTCGCTCGAATTCGGTCGGCCGGGCAGGCTTCCAGCCCCGATCGCGTTCTGGGCCGACGCGCAGCGCGCACCACTGTTCCAGTCACCTGGGAGGCATGAGCATCAAGCGTCCAGACCGATCGGGCCCGAGGTTCCCGTGAGCGCGGCCATGTCGACGCCGCCGGCCATCAGGTCCTGAAGCTCTGCCCGCTTTGCATCCTCGCGCCTGAGCCGCGCCAACACGCGGCCCCTCTGCAGAACGACGAAATCGTCGCCGACCGCGTGAGCGTGCGCGGCGTTGTGCGTGATGAGCAGGATGGCCAAGCCCTGGTCGCGCGCCGCACGGACCAGGCGCAATACGATGGCCGCTTCCTTGACACCGAGCGCTGAAGTCGGCTCGTCCAAAATGAGTACGCTCGCTCCGAAGTACATCGCGCGCGCGATCGCCACCGATTGGCGCTCACCGCCAGACAGCGTCCCAACCGGCTGATTGGCGTCACGAAGATGGATGCCCACGCGGTCGAGCTCGCGGATGGTGATCTCCTCAGCTCGTAACCAGTCGACTCGCCGCCAGATCAGCTTGCCGATGTTCAACTCCCGTCCCAGGAAGAAGTTCCGCGCCACCGGCATCAAGGGGATCATCGCGAGATCCTGATAAACGGTGGAGATGCCGTGGTCGAGTGCGTGGCGAGGCGATTTGAACTGCGCCTTCTGCCCGTCGACGAGCAGCTCGCCGCTGTCGGGAGCATGTACGCCGGAGAGGATCTTGATCAAGGTCGACTTTCCTGCGCCGTTGTCACCGAGCAGGCAGGTGACCCCCGCACGACGGACGGTGAGCGAAACGTCCGTTAGAGCAGAGACCCCAAGAAAGTGCTTCGAAACTCCGCGCGCCTCGAGCGCGACGTCGTCCCGGTTCATCGGCCGGCGAGCGCACGCTTGCGCGTGAAGTGGTTCACGAACACCGCAAGCAGGAGCATTGCGCCTAGGAAGGCTTGAAACCAATCGGCGTCGATCCCTGTAAAGAAGATTCCCTGACTGACCATCCCGAAGATCAGGGCGCCGAAGGCAGCTCCAATCGCCGACCCGTACCCGCCGGTCAACAGCGTTCCTCCGATGACCGTCGCCGTGATCGCCTGGAACTCCTTGAGCTCGCCGCGAAGCACGTCGGCGGAATTGGTGCTCAGCACCTGGATCGCGGCCACGAGCGCCGCGGCCATGGCCGTCAGGACAAACAGGATGATCTTCACGCGCGCGACGGGCACGCCCATGTTCCGTGCCGCCATCGGGTCTCCCCCTGTCCCGTAGATCCAGTTTCCCAACTGGGTGCGGGCGAGAACCCAGCTCGCGACCACGGTCAGCGCGATCCACCACAGGATCGAGGCCGGCACGGGACCAACCTTGCCCGCGAACAGCGAGACGATGACCGGCGGGGCGTTGTCGGTCACGCCCGTGACCTCCGTGGCACCGGTTGACGCGCGAGTGATCGCAATGGTGACGCCGCGCAAGACAAACAGCCCCGCGAGCGTCACGATGAATGACGGCAGCCCTGTCCGGACGACGAGATAGCCGTTGCCGGCTCCTACCACACCGGCGAACGCGAACATCGCCACCACAGAGAGCCACAGCGGCCACCCGAGCTGGACGACGGCGAGCGCCATGACCACGCCGGCGGCACCGATCATCGATCCCACCGAGAGATCGAACTCGCCGCCGATCGCGAGCAATGTCACCGCCGTGGCGAGGATCCCGAGCTCGGCCGCCACCTCAAGGTAGTTGATGGTGCCGTCGACGGTGAGGAACCCGCGATCGCCGGCAACGAGCGCAAAGAACACGAAGACAAACACGGTCCCGCCCAGCGCACCAAGCTCGGGGCGCGTCGTGACTCGACGCATCCACGAGCGAGATCGCATTCGGGGCGGGCGATCCGTATGCCGTGCCGCGGCATCAATCGGAGGCATGAGGCCCGCGCCGCTCAGCGTCAGCGGATGCCCCTCTTGGTCAAATCGATGACCTGCTGGGCTGTGTCCGGCGTCACGTAGGAGGGGCCGGTTGACACGTCCCCTTGCGGCCGAAGCCCGTAGCGCAGGTACAAGACGAGCGTCTGAACCGGCAGGTAGCCCTGAAGGTATTGCTGCTGGTCGCTGGCAAACAGAAGCTTGCGTTCCTTCAGCGCCGTGAGGATGGTCGGCGACAGGTCGATGGTCGCCAACTTGACGCTCTGCGCCTTCCCGGACTCGTCGAGCGCTTGCAATGCCGGCTCCGCGCTGGTCTGGCCGAGGGCCAGCATCCCGTCGACCCCTCCCGATCGCAGAGCCGCCTTGATCCTGTTCCGAGAGGCCGTTCGGTCGGCGTCGTCCACCCCCAAGACCTTGACCGGCCCACCGAACCCCTTGCGCAGCCCACTGCATCGCTGATCGAGGTTGACTGCGCCGACCGACTGGTTGATGCAGAACAGGCTTTTCAAGCCCGCCTGCTTCAGACGTTCACCGGCCAGGACGCCGACTTGATACTCGTCCTGGCCAACGTAGGTCAGAGCGCCCGTCTTCGCCACCTCATCGTGTCCCGCATTGGTGATGATCACGGGGATGCCGGCCTTCACCGCCTCTTGAATGGCACCGTCCAGCACCTTGGGCTCGTGGTCGGTGACGATCAGACCGTCGGGCTTACGGGCAATCGATGCCCGAATCAGCCGTGCCTGGTCGACGAAGTCGATCTTGTCGGTGCTGTGGTAGGTGACGTCGACGCCGAGGTCCTTGCCGGCCTGAACCCCGCCATTGCGCACGACGTTCCAGAAGCTGTCACCGGTGCTGCCGATCATCGCGAACTCGATCCGAAGCTTGCGCGCACCGGTCTTAGCGCCGGGGCCGCCCGTCGACGAACCCCCGGAGCCTGCGCCGTCGCCGCCACACGCAGCGAGGAGCGAAACGCATGCTGCCACGGCAGCAATCACCAACAGTGACCTTCTCATTGCTCTGCCTCCTCCTCGACGCAGCGCCTGACGCCGCGCGTGTCCGGTCCGAACCCGATTTGCCGGCCAGAACGCGCGCTGAGTTCACCGATGCGACCCACGCACGCCGACCCTTGGGCAGAGATGCAATCACTGGACAGACGAAGAGGACAAGCGGCGAAAAGGTCGACAGACCGCTTCACCGCTTTACCTCACTCGGCGTGGCTCATCGGACTTCAGGATTGAGACTTGGCCGACCAGGACGTCACAGGCTGCCGGGCGCACACCGCAGCGGGGTCAACATACTGATTGCCACCCGCGCGCCTCGACCGACTGCTGCATAGCCAGTAGCACCCGTGCCATGTCACGCGCATCGTCTGCCGACGGCGCGCGGTGCCGTCCATCGCCCACCGACTGCAAGAAGACGTAGGCCTCGATCGCCTTGAGATCTCCATATCCCATCGGAATTCCCGGCCCCGGCTGAAAGCGATGGAAGTCCCCGTGCTGGGGCCCTGCGAGCACACGGGCATATCCGGTATCCGAGTCGCCAGCGCCCGGAAGGTAGAGCTGCAACTCGTTCATGCGCTCGAAATCCCAGCCGATCGCCCCATGCGCACCGTGGAGCTCGAAGCCCATCCGGCAGCGATGACCCAAGATCGCGCGGCCGACCTCGAGCGTCCCACATGCACCGTTGTCGAATCGAACCAGGCTGCCGACATAGTCCTCGTTCTCGACCTTGCCTCGCGGGGCGCCGACGTTGACCGCGTAGTGGGCGGTTGCGGGCGCGCTCTGCAAGGGCCGAGACGGGACCTCGATGCGCTCCTGGGCGCACACGTCGACTATGGGCCCTCCGAGCCAGAGGGCCATGTCGACCACATGCGACATCAGATCGCCGAGCACTCCAAGGCCGGCTGTCTCGCGGAGGAAGCGCCAGCTCAGGGCCGTGTCGGGATCGCTGGCGTAGTCGACCAGGAAATATCCGCGATAGTTGCGCACCTCGCCGATCCGCCCCGACGCGATCAGACGGTGGGCGTGCTGCACCGCTGGCGCCTGACGGTAGTTGAAGCCGACGGTGGTGATGATTCCGGCGTCGCGAGCGGCCGCCGCGATCTCGAGCGTCTCGCTCGGAAAGCGGCCGAGAGGCTTCTCCGCCCAGAAGTGCTTGCCGGCTGCGGCGCACGCCAGCGCCACCGGCTTGTGAACGTGGTTTGGCCCCGTGATGCTCACGGCTTCCACGTCGGGATGGGCGATGACCTCGTACGCATCCGTGGTCGCTGCCTCGAACCCGAACTGCTCGACCGCCACCCCCGCTCGCTCTTCGAGCTCATCGGCGGCGATGACCAGGCGCGGACGTCCAGCACACTCGGGAAAGTGATCGGCGACCCGGCGGTAAGAGGCGGCGTGCAGACGACCCATCCACCCCACGCCGACGAGTCCGATACCGATCGTGCGCGGCATCGCCATCGCACCGTCCGCCTGTTGCACGGGTTCCTCCTCTGTCCGCGGTCAATCCGCGTGCAGCGAAGCAGGCGACGTACCTCGCGCCCAGGGCGCGTTCCGTCCCTTGGCCGTCCGAAGCGTCGCTACCCGCGCCGCGTCAGGACTTCGTGCGACGAGGGCTCGACCGGCCCCTGCGAGACCAGCTCGCCACCGTCCACGCGAATCATCTCGCCGCTGATGAATGAGGCCTCGTCCGAGGCCAAGAACGCGAAGGTCGCCGCAATCTCGCCCGGGTCACCAAGGCGGTGAGCCGGAATCCGACGCAGCCACGAGTCGCGCATCTGCTCCAACGACTGGCCCCGACGCTGGCCGAGAAGCCGCATGTTCCGCTCGTTCATCTGCGTTCGTATCTGCCCCGGCGCCACGGCGTTCACCGTGACGCCGAACGGCGCCAACTCCACGGCGAGTGATTGCACGACTGCGTGGAGCGCCGCTTTCGTCGCGCCATAGACCGGCGATCGCGGTTCGCCGCGCAGTCCCGCAAGCGAGGACGTCACGAGGAGGCGCCCACCGCCGCCGTCTGCCGTCATTTGCCGGGCTGCAGCCTGCAAGGTGACAAGCACGCCAAGAAGGTTCGTGCGAATGACCTCATGCCACGTTCCAAGCTCGGCGGACACGAACGGGTCGTACTCGAGGAAGACCCCCGCGTTGGCGACGCATACATCCAAGCGTCTCGACCGCGAAGCGCGCTCGACCGCGGCTGCCATCGACACCGGATCGTCGATGTCGGCCTCCACGGTATGCGCACCATTGGGGCCATCGCCGGAACCGGATCGCACGATCGCGAAGACCTCCGCACCCTCTCGAAGAAAGCGATCCACCGTCGCCAGTCCGATCCCCCTTGCAGCCCCCGTGACCAATGCTGTCTTGCCGTCGAGCTTGCCCATGTCACCGTTTCGTCGAGCTCGCGTCACCGCCATGCTGGTCGTCGAGCTCGCGGTAAGCAACGCGCTCACGCTGTCCGCTCACGGCCGAGCGACTGATCGCATCGCACACCTCGGCGCATCGATAGCCGTCGGCGAAGTCTGCCCCGTGAGGAGCCACGACGCCGTCGCCTCTCACGGCGCACAGGAGGTGATGCATCTCGTGCGTGAAGCTGTCACCCCAGCCCAGTGCGTGCCCAGGTGACGGCCACCAGAGCTCCATGAACGGGTCTCGCGGAGACGTCACTTCCATGCGCACGGTGGCCTTACGCTCGCGATGCACTTCGAGCTCATTGAGCCGCTCACCGTCGAACCCGAGCGATCCGCGCGTCCCGTCGACCTCGAACGCGCAGGTGTTGCTCCGACGTCCGGCCACGCGTGAGGCCTCGAGCGTCCCCAGCGCTCCGCCTTCGAACTCGACCGCTCCCAGGAAAGCGTCGTCGACATCGACGAGCCCGCCATCACGCTCCGGAACGAACGTTCGGAGGATCCCAGCCACCGACGTCGGCTCACCGACCAGGTAGCGCGCGAGGTCGATGAGGTGCGACCCGAGGTCACCGAGCGCGCCAGTCCCTGCGGTTGCACGTCGAAAGCGCCACGTCCACCGTTGATCGTCGCTCAGGGCTGACGACGCCAGGAAGCGAGCGCGGAAGTGCGTCAGTTCGCCCAGATCGCCGGCCTCCAGCATCTCGCGCGCTCGGCGGATGGCGGGGAAGAACCGAAAGTTGAAACCGCACATGTGCACGATCCCGGCCCGCTCGGCGGCCACCCACATGGCGCGGGCTGCCCCGGCGGAGGTCGCGAGCGGCTTCTCACAGAAGACGTGCTTGCCGCGGGCGGCTGCCGCTACCACCGGTTCAGGATGAAGATGATTCGGTGCGCAATCGTCGAGCACCTCCACGCGATCGTCGTCGAGCAGCAGCCGCCAATCGGTCACGCCTCGCGCGAAACCCAAACGACGCCGCGCCGTGTCGACCTGTTCGGGCTCGCGACCGCAGATTGTCATCAGTGCCGGTTGAGGGTCGCTGGGAGCAACCGACGCGAGCGCGCGCAGAGCGAAGCTGTGCGCTTGCGCCATGAACCCACAGCCCAACATCCCGATTCCGACGGCGCCGCTGCTCACACCGGCGTCTCCGTGGTCCGCAGCTTGACGGGCCGGCCTTCACGCAGCGACTGCGATGCAGCGCTCGCCACGACGAAGGCGGCCGCCCCGTCCTCGCCGGAGACGCTAGGCGGCAGATCCCCTTCGATGACGCGAGCGAAGTGCTCAAGCTCACGCACGTACGCCTCCCGATGCCACTCGGCGTGGTCTGCCACGAGCGCAGTCGTGGCGCGACCAGGCGTCAGCCATTCCACGTCGTCGGCATGCCGTTGCCCACCGACACGGATCGTCGCGTCCGTGCCTACCAGCTCGACGGACCCGTCGAATCCGTAGCCGACCGTTCGGCTGCTCTCAACGGTCCCGATGACGCCAGTGGCAAACCGCAGGATCGTGACGGCGTGCGCCGCGGCCGCTGCGTCGTTCGAAGCCGAGCCGGCGAGGTCGACGCCCATCGCTGAGACCTCAACGATCTCGCCGACCAGCCAGCGGGCGAGGTCGAAGTCATGGATCGCGACGTCTACGAGCACGCCACCCAGCGCTTGCGCGTCCATCGCTTCGGGGGGCCGAGCATTCCTGTGGGTGCTGCGAAAGGAGCGGATCTCCCCGAGCTGGCCGCCGACGACAGCCTCATGTACTCGGATCAGATCGGGATCGAAACGCCGCTGGAATCCGAGCTGGAGGTGCACGCCCGCGTCTCGCGCTGCACGAACAGCGCTCCATGTCGGCGCGAGTTCCAGCGCGATGGGCTTCTCGCACAACACGTGCTTGCGATGGTGCGCGGCCCGGTGGACGAGCGCCGCGTGCGTCGGCGTCGGAGTAGCGACGATGACACCGTCAACCTCCGGATCCTCCATGACAGCGTCGAGGGTCGCTGCCGAGGCAACTCCCAGCTCTTCACCAAGATCGTGCGCGCGATCAGCGCGCACGTCGACAACCCAGGCCAGCTCGCATCCGCATGCGCGGAGGGCGACGTTGCGAGCGTGCAACGCACCGATCCGGCCGAGCCCGACGACGGCAATGCGAGCGCTACGCGTCACGTCCCAGGGATCGACGATGCACGTAGGTCGCGCCGGGCGTAGGTCTGTTCGTGGCTGTGCGAGTAGAGCTCGACGATCGTGCCGAACGGGTCCTCGCAAAAGCACATCCGATATGGCTCGCCCGGTCGAATGTCCCAGACAGCTGTCCGCTGGCGACCGCCCCTCCGTCGTATGCGCTGCACCAGTCGTTCGAGGTCTCGTTCGACCAGGCACAGATGAGATGGGCCCACCCGCCAATAGACGAAGCGGTTGGTCAATCGCTCGGTCGATGGTTCGGTGAACTCGAAGAGCTCGAGCGCCACGCCGTTGGCCGTGCTGAGATGCGCCTGGCGCATGGACGCGAAGCACGGACCGAAGACGTCCGACGCCATCCTCCCGGCGTGGCCGTCACCCGCCCTCACCTCGGTTGGTCCCTCGAGGATCTCGAGGCCGAGGACTCCTCGATACCAGGCGATGGCGTCGTCAAGCGAAGGGACGGTGATCCCAACGTGGGCGAAGCCAGGCGGGTTACCAGGCTCGCTCGGTGGCGCCGCCATCACTCCACCTCGACGCCACACCAGCGCAGGGCCTCACGTAGCTCGCGATCGGTGACGTCGTCAGCGATCACCGTCTCGCCGAGACCGAGCGGGAGAACCCAGCGCAGGTATCCACCCCGCGCCAGCCGCACCTTCTCCGTGGCACCCAGCAGGGTGTCGCCATCGATCGCGATCGGGAGCTCAGACGCGCAAGTCGGTAGGCGAACGCGCCGCAAGAGCGCGACGATGCGACCGAGCGTTCCCTCGTCCAGCAACCCACGCGTCGCAGCCATGCGGCACTCCACGACCATGCCGAACGCCACCGCCTCCCCATGGAGGATGGGGCCGTAGCCGGTGACGGTCTCGAGCGGATGGGCGAGCGCGTGGCCGAAACCGAGCGTCCTTCGGGAGTCATGCTCATAGGGGTCGCGTTCGATGAGGGCGGTCTTGATCGCCGCGGCCGCGCGGACCAACTGCTCGAGCGCGTCCATGTCCTTAGCCAAGATCGCCTCTGCATGGCCTTCGATGAACTGCCAGTAGGCTGGCGAGGCGATCAGCGCCTTCTTGATGCTCTCCGCGAGGCCGGCGCAGATGTGACGCATGTCGAGCGTCTCGAGGAAGGAGACATTCGAGACGACGCCGGTCGGCTGGTGAAAGCCTCCGATGAGGTTCTTGGCCTCGCCGTGGTTGACCGCCAGCTTGCCGCCGATCCCGGCATCGACCTGGCCAACGAGCGTTGTAGGCACGTTGATGTAGCGCATTCCGCGCATGTAGCCCGCGGCAACCCAGCCGGCCATGTCGTTGACCACTCCGCCGCCGAACGTCAGCACCACGTCACGACGGCCCAGCGGACTGATCGCGAGCCAGTGCCACAGACGCACGGCCTGGTCGAGGCTCTTGTGCACCTCGCCGGCCGGAACCACGGCGACGTGCGGCTCGATGCCGAGCTCCTTGAGGCCGCCCAGGAACGTCGGGCCAAGGAGGTCGTGGACGGTGGCGTCGGTGACGAGTGCCACGCGCGCATCGCCAATGAGGTCCCTCAAGCGCAGAAGCGCCTCGGGCATCGTGCGCGTCACGTAGATCGGATAGGCGTCCGCGCGGCTCGAGCGCCCAAGCACGGGGCGTCCCTCGTGCGTGGGGAGCTCAAACGCGTCGCGTGTCAGCAGCGGCTGAGGCGTGCGTGGGTCTACCGTCGCGGTCGCCATGGTGCCTCCGGCTTCGATGTCGAGGTCCGCCCATGGTGCGCTGGAGGCTTCGCGTCCGGCATCGGCCAGCCGCGCGATCCGCTGGGAGCCGCACAGCGGCCGATAGGCCGACGACCGCTTGGCTAGCGGCGCAGGGTCGAAGCCGGGTCGAGTGTCTCTGGGTTGACGACGTGAGAAGGACGTTCGCCGCGGAGCACACGCGTGACCCCCTCGGCGAGCAGATCGAACACCCTCGCGCTCCAGCGTTGCGTCAAGCCAACCGCATGCGGCGTGCAGACCACCCGCGGGTGGGAAAGCAGCGGATGCGCGGGATCGGGTGGCTCGTGGGTGAAGACATCGAGCGCCACGGCCGAGAGCCAGCCCTCACGCAGCGCTTGGAGCAGGACGTCATCGCTCTGTACGATCGCCCCGCGCGCCACGTTGACGAGCATGGCTCCGCGCTTCGCGCCGCGCAGCAGGTCCCGATCGATCATCCCCCGCGTGCGTTCTGTCAGCGCGCAATGCAGTGAGATGACGTCCGCGCGGGAAGTCAGCTCGTCAAGGCTGACGGGCTCGATGGACCGTGGGGCCTCGTCGGCGCGAACAAACGCTGGATCGCAGGCGAGGACGATCATCCCGAAGGCCTGGGCGAGGCGAGCCACCTCCTGTCCGATGGACCCCAGGCCGATGATGCCGAGCGTGGCGCCATGAAGGTCGATGGCCTCCACCTCGTAGCGAGCAGCCCATGAGCCGGTACGCACGATGGCGCTGAGCTCGGTGAGACGCTTGGCAGCGGCAAGCATCAGGGCAATCGTCCCCTCGGCGAGCGGCACCGTGCCCGCGCCTGGCGCATAGAGGACCGGGATGCGCCGCTCGGTGGCGGCGGCGATATCAACCCCGTCATAGCCCGCACCGGTGCGTGCGATGACACGAAGGCCCGGCGCAGCGTCGATCATGGCGGCGCTGAGGGGCGTGCCGCGCACCAGCAGCACCTGAGCGTCGCGCAGCGCTGCGGCCTCAACCCCTGCCACGGCGATCCGCCCAAGCTCGGCGAATGCGCGGTGTGCGACAGGTGGTACCGGGGCGGTTGCGACGATGCGAAGGGCCGCGCTCACCCGTAGAACCGCTGCTTGGCGCGCCCGCGGGCGTGTGCCGCTGCCGCTCCCAGCGTCTCCTGGCGATCAGAGTGCTCCGGAACCCCGACATCCCACCAGCACGCCGAGTCGAGTACGTATCGCCGGGGTTCAACGTGGCAGACGATGACCGTCGGCCCGCGCTCGACGCGCGCCTCTTCCAGCGCGTCGTGCAGCTCGTCGAGCGTGTTGACCTCGAAGGCGGCACACCCGTAGCTGCGGGCATTGGCGGCGTAGTCGACCTCGACGAGAGGCCCCGCAAGCGCGTCGCTGTCCGTGTCGCGGGTGCGGAACTCCAGGCCGAAGCTGCGGCCCGAGAGCTCGTTCTGGAGGCCGTGAATCGACTGATAGCCGCCGTTGACGAAGACGAGCACGGTGATGTTCGCGCCCTCCTGTGCGGCAGTCACCAGCTCGGTGTGCCCCATGAGGTATGTGCCGTCGCCAATGACCACGTAGACCTCGCCGGCATCCGGAGCCGCCAGGCGCACGCCCAGCCCGGCTGGGATCTCGTGTCCCATCGTCGAGAACCCGACCTCCATGTGGATGCGGCCGCCGTGCGTGGCGTCCCACAGCTTGTGCACATCTACGTGCGGCGTGCCCGAGGCGACGACGAGATGGTCCTCGGCGCGCATGACCTCGTTCAGGACTCGCAGCGCCTGGCCCTGTGACATCCGCTCGCCGACCCGCGCCTCGAGGTCCTCGAAGAGCTCGCTCTCCCAGCGCGCCCGCTCCTCGAGGGCCTGGATGCGCCACCGCTCGGGAGCGCTCCAGCCGCAGGCGCGCAGGCGCTCGGTGAGAGCAGCGACGGCCAGCTTGGCGTCAGCCACCACGCTGATCGCGCCGAGCTTGTGGGCGTCGGCCGCTGCGGTGTTGATGGCGATGAAGCGCACACCAGGGTCTTGAAAGACGCTGTGCGAGCCGGTCGTGAGGTCGATCATGCGCGTGCCGACACACAGGACGACGTCGGCCTCGCGTGCGAGCGCGTTGGCCGCGCGCGTTCCCGTCCGTCCCAGCCCACCCATGGCAAGCGCGCCTGCGCGCAGCGCCCCTTTTCCGGCCGAGGACTCGGCCACCGGCAGGCCCAGCGCCCGCGAGAGGAGCCCAAGCTCTTCGCTGGCGTCCGCGTAGTGCACGCCGCCGCCCGCCACCACGAGCGGGCGCTCGGCAGCACGCAGCGCATCGACCGCTCGCTGCAGCTCCTCGTCGGCTGGCGGGCGGCGCACGACGCGCCAGGTCCGAGGTTCGAAGAACGCGATCGGGAACTCGTAGCCCTCGCCCTGGACATCCTGGTGCAACGACAGCGTCACGGCGCCCGCCTCGGCCGGGTCGAGCAGGACGCGCATCGCTTCGGGGAGCGCGCCGAGCAGCTGCTCGGGACGGGTGATGCGATCGAAGAACCGGCTGACGGGTCGGAAGCAGTCGTTGACGGTCAGGTCGGCCTGCGAGGCGTGCTCGAGCGCCTGCATCACCGGGCCCTGCCGACGGTTGGCGAAGGTGTCGGAAGGCAGCAGGAGGACCGGAATTCGATTGACCGTCGCCGTCGCCGCGCCGGTGACCATGTTCGTCGATCCTGGCCCGATCGACGCTGTGCACGCGAATGTCGACAGCAGTTTGTTGACCTTGGCGTAGCCGATGGCTGTGTGCACCATCGCCTGCTCGTTCTTTGGCTGGTAGAAGCGCAGCCCCCGGCCGCGATCCTCCTCCAGCGCAGGACCGATCCCGCAGACGTTGCCGTGGCCGAAGATGCCGAATACGCCGGGCACGAGCCGGCGCCGCACCCCATCGCGCTCGCTCCATTGAACCTGCAAGAAACGCACAAGGGCTTGGCCAGCGGTCAGCCGCAACGTCGCTGATCGCGTGGACGCGGCGGTCTGGATCGCGTTCAACTGGAACCTCCTCCGACGACGAGAGAACGCGAGGCGATCCCAACGCGACGCAGGTGCTCGAGACTGGCTTCGGCATCGACGCGTGGGCGCCCGGCGTTCGGAAGGCGATCCTGCTCGACCGTCGCCCACCCCTCGTAGCCAATGGCTCTAAGACCTTCGCAAAAGGCGCCGAAGTCGACGTCCCCTCGGCCCAGAGCACAGAAGACGCCCGCTGCGACCGCATCTGCGAAGCCCATCCCATCCGCAAGGCAGCGGGCGAGGACGTCTTCGTCTGCATCCTTGACGTGGAGATGGCGCACACGTGAGCCGTACGTGCACAACATCTCGACGGGGTCGATGCCCGCGTACACGCAATGTCCCGTGTCGAGGCACAGCCCGATGGCGTCGTCGAGGTCAGCCATGAGATGCTCGATCTCGTCGACGAACTCGACATATGTGCCGGCGTGTGGATGGAACGTCGTCTGTAGCCCGTGCCCGACGGCGACGTGGACGACCTCCTCGACCGCGGCCACCATGCGCCGCCAGCGCGCATCGTCAAGGCGGGGTGCCTCGTCGGACCGTCCGGCGCCGCTCATCCGACTGGGTACGAGCGCTTCCATGAGCACCAACCGTCGAGCACCGGCATCGCGCAAGAGCCGGCAGGTGCGCTCCGCGACCTCGACGATCGCACCCCGGCGCGCAGGCTCGTGGAACGGCTCCATGAGAAAGCCGGCGACGAGTGACAGCGAGCGCGAAGCCAGCTCCCTGGCCAGAACGTCGCTTGTATCGGGGAGGTAGCCGAGCGGTCCAAGCTCGGTGCCCTCGAAGCCGATGTCGGCGATCTCGGAGAGCAGCCGACGCCACGGGGGATTGGCCGGGTCGCAGGGAGACTCGACGCCCCACGTGCCCGGCGCCGCCGATATCTGGACCCGCATCGGTCGCAGGATCGGGGCCACACACCGAGGCGGTCAAGGAGCAGACAGAAATGGCACTTGCTGGAGGCGACTGGGCGCTGCTTGCATCGCGTCCCATGGCATCGAGCGTCAGGCGCCGGCTGGCCGCCGGCGAGCGATTGCTGGGCACCGTCCTGGCATGTCGCGACCCTGGGCTCGCGGAACTGGCTGGCGCGCACTTCGACCTCGCCTGGATAGACCTCGAGCACAGCGCCCTCGACATTGCCGACGTTCCGCCCCTGGCCCTCGCGCTGACCGCGGCCAGGTGCGACCCCCTGGTGCGGTTGCCGAGCTCCCAGTTCGAACGTTTCGCGGCAGTTCTCGACGTGGGCATCGATGGCGTCGTCGTACCCCGCCTGGAGACAGCAGCCGAAGCGGCAGACGTCGTCGCTCGCATGCACTATCCGCCTGCGGGCACCCGAGGCTTTGCCGCGCGCCGCGGAGCCGGATATGACGGCCAAGTGCGCGACGACGACGGCCCGGCGTGCTTAGTGCAGATCGAGTCGCGCGCCGCCGTGACGGCCGCGCCCGAGATTGCGGAGATCCACGGCGTCGACGCTCTTGTCGTGGGGAGTGCCGACCTGGCGCTTGACTTGGGGGTGCCGGCCGAGCTCACGGGCGTCGCCATGCGCGCCGCCTTGGCAGCGGTGCGCGACGCCGCACATGGCGCCGGCGCGGCGTTCGGCCTCGCCGTTTCCGGCGAACCTGAGGTGATTGCGGGAGCCGCGGGTGGCTGCGCCGACCTGATCGTCTATTCCGCGGATGTGCGGATCTATGCGAAGGCGTTGGACGAGGCTGGCGCCCGCCTGCGCACTGCCTTGCTGGAGCCCGCTACCGAATCGAGACAGATGCCTCGCTCCGCATTGCGGACGGATGTCCACGGCCGATGATGCGCCACGACGCCTTCATGCCCAGATGGGGGCCGGGTCGTCGTCCGGCGGACGCTCAGCCTCGTCGATCCCAGCGAGCATCGCGTCCACGCTCTCTTCACTGGCCTCGGCGATCTCCAACAGGAAGCCTCGCACGATGTCCTGCTCGTCACCCGACAGCTTGGCCGTGACCTCGTCCGTCGCACCGGTCAGATGGTCATAGCATTGCGATGCCTGCTCGATGATGGCCGGGTCAGCACGCAGGACGACGCTACGCTTGTCGTTTGGATGGCGTTCGCGGGTCACGTGGCCAGCGCGCTCGAGTCGATGCAGTAACGCTGTCACCCCGCCCGAGGTCAGCAACAGGCGCTCGCCAAGCTGACGGGGAGTCAACGCCCCCTGGGCGAGGTAGGCCAGCGCCGTGACCTCCGACTCCGTCATCCCGAGACGTCGGGCAACGGCCAGGCGGTGGCGATATGCCGCTAGGACCTTTCGGTTCAGGAGGCCGCGGATCACCTCCTGCACCAGCGGCGGGCGATTCGCACGGCTGTCGGGAGCGCTCATCTGCTACTCATCGGCTGTAGACGCATAAGCATCATCGCCGGCATGGTGGCGAGGTGCCGAGCGACCCCGTCATCACCGCCGCGGTCGGACGCGCGGTACGGTCCTTGCGGGAGCAGAAAGACCTGTCGCAGGAGGAGCTCGCCGCGTGCTCCAACATGCACCGCACGTACATCGGCGGGATCGAGCGGGGCGAGCGCAACCCGACGATCACGGTCCTCTACCGGATCGCGGACGCCCTCCAAGTCAGCGCATCTGCTCTGCTGGCACTCGCTGAAGAGCAGCAGTAGCACCATCCACCGACTCACGCCCACAGATGCAGGGCGTCCTCGTCCGGGAGGACCTCGGCCGCCTCGGCGTCAGCGACAAGTTCGTCCGCGCGCCGCTCGCTGGAGGCGACAATGGCCTCGAGGTACCGGTGGACCACCTCCCGGTCGTGCTCCGAGAGCTGGGCGGTCAGCTCGTCCGCATCAGCCGCGAGCGGCGCGTACAGCTCGGCGATCCGCTGGAGCACGACCGGGCTCGCGCTCACGATCACGCTTCGCCGATCCGTCGGGTGACGGCGCCGCACGATGTGCCCCGCGCGGTGCAGGCGGTGCAGCAAGGCCGTCATGCCACCGGATGTCAGCTGCAATCGACGCCCAAGCTCGCCCGGCGTCATACCGCCCTCTGCGAGGTGTGTCAGCGCTGCGATTTCCGACTCGCTCATGTCCAGCCGCCGCGCCACGGCCGTGCGGTGGCGGTACGCAGCCAAGACCTTGCGATTGATCAGCAGGCGAACCCCGACAAATGGCGCGCGATCGGTCATCGTCGCGCGGCGATGCTACATGTGGCGCCTCCACTTACTGTGGTCTGAAGCGCAGCGTTCCATATATCACGCTGCACAGTGCGTACTTCCTTGTTATTCAAGCTAGCGACGCACTGTACTAAGCTAACTCGGTCGTTCACGCGCATGGTCGCACGATTGTGCGTCGAAGTCGATTTGTCTTTAAGTGTGCTGCCTTATGAACCACGACAGATCGGTTTGTCCCGGTTACTCTTAACTGAGCCATAAGCATCATTGGGTCATGACCGCACGGTCATGAGCGTGGCAACCAAGCCGTCTACCACCGCAAGACGGGTCGTGATCTGACCGAGGTCGCCCTCCCTCCCGCTGAGCGTGAGGATGCGGTCTGCCAGTTCCTGAGCTTCGGCGCTGAGCGCGCTCACAACGATCTCGTCAATCAGAGCGCGGCGGACGGTCAGCTGCTGGTCGTCTCCATCACGCCCGAGACGCTCGAGCGCCTCAGCGAGCCGCTCGACTTCGTCGAGCTCCGCCCTATGGAGTCCGGGGTCGGGAGCGTCCGCAGATGCTTCCTTCGTTGCACCCTCTGCGTGCTCGATCGCATCGAGCTTGACGCGGATGAGCCCACGAGCGCTCGAGAGAAGCGTTCCGCATTGCTGGCGCGGGATGGTGAGGGTGACGTTGCCAAGTTCCACAGGAGTCGCGAGGTTCGGGCCAGCCGAGAACATACGTTCGAGTTCGGACGACCCGGCTGACAGCAAGGCACGCCTCGGTGGTGCCACGGGCGGCCTCGTCTACTTCGCAAGCCCTGTCATAGCGAGGCGGATCGACACAATTAACACAAAATGTGCGCAGTTGCGTTGCAAAGCTGCGTTGTCCCTACTTCGGTTCGGAGTCGACGATTGGCGTCGCTGCTTGGCAGGAGCCGCAGTGCGCGCGGACAGTCTGAGCGTCGGCTCAGACTGTCCTCAAGACCGCCGAGCCACTGAGGGCCCGGCCCGCCGCTTGGTGTTTCGGGGCGCCTCGCCGCGCCGCGCCCCGCGATGCTCGTCGAGATAGCCGGCGATCGTGTCGAGGTGGTCGCTCATCGCCTTGCGCGCCTCGTCGCGGTCGTGGGCGGCCACCGCCGCGAACAGGCGGCGATGCTCGGGCAGCGCGCGCTCCTGGCGGTACTCGGGCCGGGCGAGTGGAAAGCGGGCCATCAGCAGCGCGCTGTGAATACGCTCGATCAGGCCGCCGAGCGCGCGATTGCCGGTCGCGGCGATGAGCGCCTGGTGGAACGCGATGTCGGCCTCGTGGAAGCGCTCCTCGGCCACCGCACTCGGGGGGCGCGCGGCGGTCTCCTCCATGCGCAGCAGCACGTCGCTTATGCGCTTGACGTCCTGCTCGGTCGCGCGCTCGGCCGCGACGCCTGCCGCCTCGACCTCGAGGATGCGGCGACATTCGAGGTACTCGCTCAGCACGTCGCTGCCGCGCTCGCTGTCGAGCGTGGCGGCCAGGACGTCGGGATCGAAGACATCCCATTGCTCCGCCCCGTTCACCGTCGCGCCCTTGCCGTGCTTGACCGAGATCAGGCCTCGCTCCTCCATCGCCCGGATGGTCTCTCGCGCCACGCCGCGGCTCACGTCGAACGCCTCGGCGAGGTCGACCTCGCGAGGCAGCATCTCGCCGACCGGCCGCGCTCCCCCCACGATCTCGGACGTCAGGATCGTCATCACATCGCGATGCTTGCGAGGCATTGGGTCATCGCATCACATTTCCAGGGCAAGCGCCACGCCAAATTGGTACGGACCAGTCTCCACCGCACGCGCCCGCGTGCCCGCACAGCAGCGGCCAGCGAGCCGCTTCGCTCTAGCCCCGGGGTCGCCCGCTAGCGGCCAACCGCTTCTCCGTCCGAGACGGTCTCAGCTCCGACCGGCCGATCGCTTCCGTCGACCACCCGCCGTCGTGCCGGCCGCCGGCTTCGGAGCCCTCTCGAAGTGCAGGATGGCCAGCTCGGTGCGCAGGTCTGCCCCTCCGTTGTCGCCGCGTTCGGCCCGCCGCCCGGCCGACTCGGCTTGGATCTCGAGTGCGCGATCGAGCGTCGAGCCAAGGACGTCGGCCAGGTCGTTGAGACCCTGGTCGTCGAGGTCCAGCAGCGTCCAGCTCACGTGCGCGCGAGGATGGTCGAAACCGCCTACTCCGGCGGCGTCCACCGTATGCGACCACAAGCGGTCGAGCTCGTGATCGAACAGAGCGCGGCGGGTGGAGAGCGGCATCTTCGCCCACGCCGCGTCATCGAAGTACGGCCGCATCACAGCGCGGTAGTGATGCTCGAGCGCTCCCCGGCGCTGGGTGGTGCTGACGAGTTCGATGCATCCCAGCTTCACGAGGACGCGCGTGTGGTAGCTGACGTTCCCGAGCGGCTCGCCCAGTTCTGCGGCCAGCTCTTTCGGACTCGCGACTCGCTCGTTCAGCGCGACGAGGACGCGATGACGGACGGGATGGGACAACGCGCGAACGATGCGCGGGTCCAGCTCGTCACGCGCGGTGGCGGGTCTAGCGGTGTGCTTCGAGGCAGGCATCAGCATTGAGCTCCTGGCGCGTTGGCCCCGGTTGTGGGCGCGGCGGCCGGCGCAACGGCCGGCCGCACGCGCGGGCCGAGGATCCAGTCCCAACCCGCGCAAGCCGGTTCAGAGGAACGATTCTGTGCGTTGAAAGAAATTTGATCAGTGTGCTCTCTTATCACATCGATGGCACTGGTTGACGATCGTGGCGCCGCCGAGGTCGCGAACAGCTATGACGCCCTGGCACCGCACTACGACGCGTTCACGGAGCATCCCAACTACGGGACTTGGGTGCGCTCGCTCGAGGCGCTCGCCCGACGCCACGGCCTGAGCGGCCGCCGCGTGCTTGATCTGGGGTGCGGCACGGGATCGAGCCTTCTCCCCTTGCTCGAGCTGGGCTACGAGGTCGTGGGCTGTGATGTGTCGCCCGGGATGCTCAAGCACGCGGCAAGCAAGCTCCCCGCCGACGTGCCGCTCCTCGTTGCCGACATGCGCGAGCTCCCAGAGCTCGGGTTGTTCGATCTCATCTGGGCGGTGAATGACGGGCTGAACTACCTGCGAGACGCTGATGACCTGCGACGCACGTTCTTGGGGGCGGCGGGCTGCTTGCGGTCCGGCGGGATCCTCCTCTTCGACGTCAACACGCTCGCCGCCTATGCCACGTTGTTCGCCGCTACGCGCATTCGCGAAAGTGAAGCGCTCTTCATGGCATGGGTAGGCAGCGGTGACGAGACCCCGCGCGCGGGCCAGCTCGCCGAGGCACGTCTGGAGGTTTTCGAGCGCGACGCCCTCGCCGGGGCGTGGCGCCGGTCCACGAGCCATCACCGCCAACGCCACCACCCACTCGCCGAGATCGTAGACGCCTTGACCACCGCCGGGCTCCGCATGCTGGCCGTCCACGGGCTTACCGAGGATGCCGTGATCGACGAGACCGTGGACGAGCACCGGCACAGCAAGGCCATTCTCGTGGCCACCCAAGACCACCGTGAAAGGAGGTGAACGCCGCATGCGCATCAAGACGCTGCCCAAGAAGATCGTGCCGTTCGTGTCCATCCTCAAGGCGCAGTGACCCGCGCCCGCGGCTCGGCGCCTGGCGCCGAGCCGCACCGCTCTCGACATGACCGTCGACACCGCTCGCATCCCCACCCAGCCCCGCCTGGCGCCCGACGTCGAGGCCTTTCCTGCCAGCGATGGGCACGTCTACGTGCTGCGGGGCGGGCCTGAGCCGGACCTCGTGATCGAGGATGCGGGGCCGCGCGAGCGTGCGCTCCTGGCTCTGCTCGCGGAAGGCGAGACGCCGGCGGGCGAGTTCGCCGCGCGGCTCGATGTCGCCGCACCTGGTGGGGACGGCACCCTCGACGTCATGGGCGCGCTGGGTGCGCTGGCCGCCCACGGGCTGCTCCAGGAGGCCGCGCCGGCGTCGCGGGCCTCGGGTCTGACGACCGAGGAACGGGCGCGCTACGACCGCCAGCTGCCGTATCTCGCCAGCGCCGGGCGTGACGCCGAGACGGCGCAGCTGCGCCTGCGCGACGCGCGCGTGACGATCCTCGGCGTCGGCGGGCTGGGGTCGTGGACGCTGTGCGGGCTGGCGTGCGCCGGGGTCGGTCACGTGCGCATCGTCGACCACGACACGATCGAGCTCTCGAACCTCAACCGCCAGCTGCTCTATCGCCGCGACGACGTCGGCCGCAAGAAGGTCGACGTCGCCGCCGAGGCGATCGCCGCCTTCAACCCGTCGATCGTCGTCGAGCCCATTGCCGAGCGCGCGAGCGGACCCGACGACGTGGCGCGCGCCGTTGAGGGCGCGGACGTGGTCGTGGCCACCGCCGATTGGCCCATGTACGACCTCGCCCGCTGGGTCAACCGGGCGTGCCTGGCCGCGGACGTGTCGTGGATCGCCGCCAGCCAGGTCCCGCCGCTGGTGCGCATCGGCCCGACGCACGTGCCTGGGCGCACGGGCTGCATGGAGTGCCAGGAGCGCGCAGGGAGGCGCGCCTTCGAGCTGTACGACGAGCTCGCCGAGTGGCGCCAGGCGCATCCGACCGTGGCCACGACGCTCGGCTGGGCCTCCGGCGTGATCGGCTCGCTGCTCGCCGGCGAGGTCATCCACCAGCTCACGGGCGTGACCGAGCCCGCCACCACGGGCACGGCGATCACCATCGACCTCAGGACACTCGAGGTCAGGCGCGAGCGCGTCGAGCGCGACCCCGATTGCCCTCTCTGCTCCTGATGCCTCGAAATGGCCGCGCCGGCGTTGCTGGGGCGGCGGCTCCGGTGGCCTACCTTCAGGAGCGATGGACGACCTCGGTGCTCCGGTATCCCATCTCGTCCTCGGCGAAGGCGTGCCGGTCTACGACCGCGACGGTCAGCGCATCGGCGTGGTCGATCGCGTCATGAGCGACCAGATCACGGGGATCTTCGAGGGCCTGATCATCCACACGCGTCCCCTTCCCGGGCGCCACCTCTACGCCATGCACGATCAGGTCGCCGAGCTGCGCGAGCGCGGCGTGCTGCTCTCGGTGCGGCGCGACGACCTGTACGACATCCGCGAGCGGCCCGCCCCGCGCACCGACGGCGTCGAGGGCGGCGAGAGCCCGATCGCGGCCCAGCTGCGCAGGGCCTGGGACTGGCTCACCGGCGTGCGGTGAAGCCTGTCAGGCGGCCAGCGCGGCGAGCTCGCGGCGCGTGGCGAGATCCTCCAGGGCCCGGCGCTCGAGCCGGCGAAGCTCGCTTGGCGGCAGGTCGAGGCGGCGCGCGGCCTCCGACATCGACAGCGGCTCGCGATCGCCGTTCAGCCCGTAGCGCAGGCGGATCACGTTGCGCTCGTCTTCGGGCAGCTCCTCGACCACGGCGCGCACCGCCTGCTCGCGGAGCGTGACCTCGACCTGCTCCTCGGTCGATGGCTCGTCGGCAGGCAGGAGCGCGCCCAGCTCGGTCTCGCTGTCGTCGCCCGCCGGGCGCTCGAGGCTCGTGACCTTGCGCGCCACGTCGCACAGCTCCTCGATCTGGGCGGGGCGCACGCCCGACGCCTCGGCGATCTCCTCGGTCGTCGGCGTGCGGCCGAGCCGCGTCGCCAGCTGCTTCTCCGCCGCCGCGATCTTGCGCTCGCGCTGGGCGACGTTGACCGGCACGCGGATCGTGCGCCCGCGCTCGTCCACCGCGCGGCCGATGGCCTGGCGGATCCAGAGCGTCGCGTAGGTCGAGAACCGAAAGCCCTTGCGCCAGTCGAACTTCTCGGCCGCGCGGATGAGCCCGAGCGTCCCCTCCTGGATGAGGTCGAGCAGCGCCAGCTCGCCGACGCCCTGGTACTTGCGGGCGATGGAGACGACGAGGCGCAGGTTCGAGGTGATCATGCGCTCCTTGGCCTCGAGGTCGCCGCGCTCGATGCGCTTGGCCAGCGCGACCTCCTCGGCTGGCGTGAGCAGGGCGTGCTGTCCCGCCTCGTTGAGGAACTGCTGCAGCGCGTCGGTGGTGTAGCCGGCCAGCTCTCGCGGCGTGACCTGCGTCGCGGGCGCCCCGTCCTGCCCGCAGTCGTCGCGGACGTCGATGCCCTCCTCGCGCAGCCGCGCATGGAGGGCATCGATCTCCTCGCTGTCCAGCTCGAGCTCCTCGGCGAGCCGGTCGAGCTCGGACATGTCCACGCACCCCAGCTCGCGCCCGCCCGAGAGCAGGGCTCCGACTCCCGGCAGGTCCCAGAGCTCCGGTTCCGTGCTCATGATCGCGGGGCTACCCAGCCCCGGCCCCGCCTCACGCGGTCTGCGCGTACATCAGCGAGCCCGGCGTGGTGAGCGTCTCGCCCGTCTCCAGCAGCGTCTTCAGGCCGGAGAGGATCTGCGGCCAGCCGCCGTAGATCTCGTTGTTGGCGCCCTCGCGCAGCTGGTCGTGGGTGACGGTCAGCCGGCACGAGTCCCCCACCGGCTCGATCTCCCACGTGACGCGCGACGTCCCCTCCTGCCTGACGTCGTCGCTCCAGAGAGCGGTGAAGCTCTGCACGAGCCGGCGCGGCGGATCGACCTCGAGGTTCTCCCCCTCGCTGATCGGCGTGGGCCCCGCCGGGTGAACGGCCTCGTAGCGCGAGCCCTGCTTCCAGTCCGAGCTGATGCCGACCCCGAAGGTGTACTGGCGCCTCATGTCGCTGTCGGTGATCGCCTGCCAGAGGCGCTCCGGGGTGGTCTTGATGTAGATCTCGAACACCTTCTCCATGACGTCGTCCTCGATTCTCGTCTTGAGCCCGGTGAGCGTCGCGGCCCAGGGCTCGGCGTACTTGCTCACCCACCTGTCGTGGACGAGCCGGATCGGGACGGGGTTCAGGAAGTGCAGCTTCTCGCGCCCGCGCCTGCGAGTGGTCACCAGGTGGGCCTCCTCGAGGACCCGCAGGTGCTTCATGACGCCGAAGCGCGTCATCGGCAGGCGCTCCTCGAGGGCGCTGAGCGTCTGCCCGTCGTCCTTGTAGAGCTCGTCGAGCAGGCTCCGGCGCGTGGGGTCCGCGAGCGCCCTGAACACCGCGTCCATGCCGCCAACAATACGTGACCTTTTGGTCACATGTCAAGCGACCGCGGGGCTTCGCCGCGCGGCCGAACAGCGAGCTGGTGCCGCCCGGCATCAGGCGTACCTGCTCGCCGTGGGCACGCCGGTCTGATGTGATAGCCCCGCATGCAGACTGGGAAGGCCGCGCCGGTCAGCCACATCAGCCAGGCCCATCCCGACCGCGTCGAGGTTCGCGGGCGCGACCTCACCCGCGACCTGATGGGCAGGCTGAGCTTCACGGAGTACTTCCACCTGCTGCTCACGGGCCGCGAGCCCACCGAGGACCAGCGCTTCTTCCTCGACCTGCTGCTGGTGGCGATCGCCGAGCACGGGATGATGCCCACGAACGTCGCGGCGCGGATGACCCTCGCCGCGGACCCCGGCTCCTTGCAGGGCGCGGTGGCGGCGGGGATCCTCGGCGCCGGCCCGGTGATCCTCGGCACCTCCGAGGCGTGCGCGGCGCTCCTCGAGCGCGCGCAGGAGCGCGTCGCGGCGGGCGAGGAGCCGGCGGCGGTTGCCCACGACGTCGCGCGAGCGGTGTACGCGGCGGGCGAGAGGCTCCCGGGCTTCGGGCATCCGGTGCACCGGCCGCTCGATCCCCGTGCCGAGCGCATCCTCGAGCTGGCCGACGCCCGCGGGGTCAGCGGGCCGCACGTCGCGCTCGCGCGCCTCCTGCGCGAGGCCGTCGTGAAGGCGTGGGGCAAGCCGCTGACGATGAACGTGGCGATGCCGAGCGCGGCGGTCATGCTCGACCTCGGCTTCGCCTCCTCCGCCGTCAAGGCGATCCCGATCCTCGCGCGCACCGGCGGCCTGCTGGCCCACCTCGCCGAGGAGCAGCAGCTGCCCATCGGCTTCGCGATGGCGGCCGGAGCCGAGCAGGCGATCGCCTACGAGCGCGAGCCGGAGGACGGAGCGCTGTGATCCTCGCGCCGGCGGTCGAGACCCGTCCGTGGGACGAGCAGCTCGCCATCGACGACGCGTCCTACCGCGCGCAGCTCGGCTACCTGTTCGAGCGCTCGCCCTTCTATCGCGACAAGCTCGCCGGGGCCGGCCTGGACTCGGCGCGCGCCGCCGGCGGGCTCGCCAACCTCCCCCAGCTTCCGCTGACCGAGAAGCAGGAGGTCAAGGCGACCTGCACCGCCGACAGCCCGATCGGCGCACACCTGTGCGCGACCCCAGACGAGCTCGTCCGGATCTACTCCACGAGCGGCACGACCGGCACGCCGAGCTACATCCCCCTGACCGCGAGCGACCTCGACAACTGGGTCACCGGCTCGGCGCGCAGCTACGCGGCGTCCGGCATCGCCGCCGGCCAGCGGATCGTCTCCACCTACAACGCCGGCCCGTTCGCGGCCGGCGCCGCGCTCGCCTCGTTCGAGCGCATCGGCCTCTGCCACGTCCCGGTCGGCACGGGCAACACCGAGCGCCTGATACGCGCGATCGAGCTGCTGCGACCCGAGGCCGCCGTGCTCACGCCCTCCTACGCCGCCTACCTCGTCGAGTGGGCGGCGGACCGTGGCTTCGACCTGCGCGGCTCGAGCGTCAAGCGCGTCCTCGTGGCGGGCGAGCCCGGTGGAGGCGAGCCGGCGCTCCGGACACAGCTCCAGGACGGCTGGGGCGCGAAGGTCACCGAGGCCATGGGGATCGGCGACATCGGCGTGTCGCTCTGGGGCGAGTGCGAGCACCAGGACGGCATGCACCTGGGCGCGCGCGGCTTCGTCCACGCCGAGCTCATCGATCCGGCCACCGGCGCCGCCCTGCCGCTGGACGACGGCGCCTCCGGCGAGCTCGTGCTCACCCACCTCCAGCACCGGGCCGCCCCGCTGCTGCGCTTCCGCACGCGCGATCACGTCGAGGTCCGCACGAGGCCGTGCCGGTGCGGGCGCACCGGGCCGCGCGTCCGCTGCATCGGGCGCACCGACGACATGCTCATCGTCCGCGGGGTCAACGTCTTCCCAGCGGCCGTCCGCGAGGTCGTCAGCGCGTTCGCGCCCGACGTCAGCGGCCACATCCTCGTCCGCCCGCGGGCAGCGGGCGTCAAGCAGGAGCCGCCGCTTCCCGTCAGCGTCGAGCTCGCGCAGGGCGCGACGGCCGATGCCGGCCTCGCCGACGCCATCCGCGAGCGGCTGCGCAACGCGCTCGTCGTGCAGGCGCGCGTCGAGCTCGTGCCGTGGGGCAGCTTGCAACGCAGCGAATACAAGTCGAAACTCGTCGAGCGCTAGTCCGGGGAGAGAGCCGATGCGCAAGCTTCAGAGCCAGGGCGTCCACCACATCACGATCGTCGGCGCCGATCGGCAGACGTCGATCGGCTTCTGGGAGGGCCTCCTCGGCATGCCCTTCGTCTTCGAGCAGCCCAATCTCGACAACCCGGCCGAGAGCCACCTCTACTTCGATCCGGGCGACGGGCGGCTCATCACGGTCTTCACCAACGAGGACCGCGTGCCGGACGCCGAGCGCACGGCCACCGACCCCGGCTGCGTGCACCACCTCGCCTTCTCGCTGTCGGCGGCGACCTTCCGGCAGGCCGTGGAGCGCCTCGACGAGCGCGAGATCCGCCACAGCGGCGTCAAGGACCGCGGCTTCATGGACTCGATCTACTTCGAGGATCCGCTCGGCCTGCTCATCGAGCTGGCCTCCTACCGCTTCGAGCCTCCGGCCGGGTTCACCTACGCCGAGGTGCTGCTCGAGGCGCACAAGCTTCGTGTGGCGCGCGGCGACTACAACATCGCCGAGGAGCACCTGGCCGACGCCATCGAGGCGCTCGTCGAGCGATCGCGGGAGTCGCTCTCCGATGACCGCTCACCCCAGCACACCTACCGCCAGCAGAACCGCCTCTAGCGCAAACGAAAGGGTCACCATGGCTGCACACACCCTCAACATCCTCCGGCCGAGCGTCAACAACCTGACCGCGCGGATCTTCGTGCGGGCCGCCGGCCTGGACTTCGAAGAGCGCGACGTCTGGGGGCAGACGACGACCCCCGAGTTCCTGGCCAAGGACCCCGCGCATCTGACGCCGCTGCTCGAGGAGGACGGGCTGCCGAAGGGCACGCTCTGGGAGAGCTGCGCGGTCATGCAGTACCTGTGCAACAGGCACGGGCTCGACCAGTTCTACCCGACGGATCCCGGCGAACGGGCGATGGTCGACAGCGCGATGTTCTACCTGATCGGGACGTTCTATCCGCTCGTCGCGCGCGCGACCTACCCGACGCTCGGCTTCCCCCAGTACGCGGGCGAGGTCGGTCCCTCCGAGGCCAGCGACGAGCTCAAGGCGCAGGCGCAGAAGGATGCCGAGGCGGCGCTCGCCGAGCCGCTCGACGCCTACCGTCAGTTCTTCCTCGACGGCCGGCGCTTCATCGGCGGCTCGAGCCCGTCGATCGCCGACATCCGCCTCGCGGCGACGCTCGAGTTCCTGCACGCCATCGACTACGACTTCCCCGAGTGGACCAGGGAGTACATGGCCGCCGTCGAGGAGGCCCTCGGCGAGGCCTACTCCGAGCCGGCCGCCGACGTCCGCGGCTACGTCGAGTCGATGAAGTCGCCTGCGGCCTGAGGCCCCGGCTCAGCTTCGGGTCATCACACGCGTTGACCGCGAGCGGATCGCTCGGTCCCCGCCGCTGCGGGCTGCGCCGCTTGCAGCGGCCAGAACACGACGTCCTGACGGCGCGCGTAGTGCAGGAGCGGCTCGTCGCCGAGCTCCAGGCCGATCTCGGCCGTCATCGTGTTCGTCTCGATCTCCGCCCGAGCGTGCTGCAACGGCCAAGGTGGATGATGGATCTCACCGCGCAGCACGCGGCGCCGCTCGTCCAGCGTGTAGAGGCAATAGCGCTCGGTGAGCCAGTGCTCGAGGGTTCCCGGCCTCGCCTCGAACGCGTCGCCGGCCGGGACGTAGCCCGCGCGGAAGACGGCCTCGGCGGGCGCCTCGGGCGCCGAGCGGCGGCTGAGGAAGCGGGCGCCCGATCCGTGGCGCTCGATCGACATGCGCGCGCGGAAGTACGGGAGCCGGTACAGCCGCCGCGCCGCGGCGACGGCCAACGGGCTGTCGGCGTCGAGGCTGAAGAAGTAGATGCCCGGCTTGCCATCGACCACGACGTACGTGCGGACGTTGATCTCCGGGAACGTCGACAGCACGGGCACGGGAAAGGTGAGCCGCAGCCGCAGGTTGCGCACGCGGAACGGAGTCACGCCGATCCAGGCTCGGCCGTCGTGCGTGTCGAGCGGCAGCTGCGGCGGAACGGCGGCCTGCACCGACGCCGGCGCAACGTCCCAGTGCGCGAACAGCAGGTCCGTCCAGGTCTGGCCCATCACCCACGGCGAGCGGGGCAGCGGCCACGGCCGGTGCTCGCGAATCCGTGTGACCCGTCCCTGGGCACATGGCGCCGCGAGCAAGTCGACGGCATCGGCGATGGGCTTCACCGGATGAGCGTGCCCGCCGACTGCGGCTGCTCAACCTCCTCGTTCTCGGCCACCGGCGCGTCCTCCTCGCGCAGCCACGCGGCGAAGCGGTCGACGCCGGCGGAGGTCGCGCCGGCCAGCCCGCGCGGGAACAGCGTGACCACGACGAGCAGGATCGCCCCCAGGATCGTGAGCTCGATCGCGGGATGGCCGGAGATCGCCGCCTCGATCGCGGTCAGCAGGGCCGTTCCCAGCACCGGTCCCATGACCGTGCCCAGGCCGCCGACGACGAGCATCGTCACCGTGATGCTCATCTCCGTCAGTCCCATCACCTCGGGGCCGATGCTCCCGTTGAAGCTCGCGTAGAGGCCGCCGGCGAGGCCCGCGAGGAAGCCGGACAGGCCGAAGGCGGCGACGCGGTAGCGCAGCGGGTCGACGCCGCGGGCCGACGCGTAGGGCAGCGAGTCGCGCAGGGCGCGCAGCGCAAGGCCCAGCGGCGAGCGCACGATCGCGGCGACGGCGCCCACCGAGGCCACCGCGACGGCCAGGGCGGTCCAGTAGTAGGCGCGCGCCGCGCTGGGAGCCGCGACCGACCCGAAGAGGCCGTCGATGGCCGGGAGCCCGTACGGGCCGCCGGTGAGCCCGGAGCCGTCGTTGACGATCACGAGCCGGAAGACCTCGGCGAAGGCGAACGTGACCAGCGCGGTGTAGATGCCGAAGAGCCGCAGCGTGGGCACCGCCACGACCACCGCCAGCAGCATCGACGCCAGCCCGCCGCCGACCAGCGCCAGCGCGGGCGGGAGCGAGGTGTGGAGCATGAGCGCGCCGGCCGCGTACCCGCCCGCGGCATAGAGCGCGAGCTGGCCGAAGTTCCACACGCCGGCCATGCCGAGCAGGAAGTTCCAGCTCGCGGCCAGCACGATCGTGATGAACATGGTGGTGAGCAGCCCGATCGCGTATCCGTTCGACCAGATCAGCGGCAGCATCGCGGCGAGCGCCACCACCACGCCCCCGCCGAGCACGGGCCAGACGCCCCGGGCGTGACGGGGCCCGCTCACAGCCGAGCCTGCGACGGATGGCCGGCCAGGCCGTGCGGTCGCACGACCAGGACGACGAGGATGACCGCGTACAGGATCGGCAGCGACCACGTCGTCCCGATCAGCACCGCGGCCGCCGACTGGGTCAGGCCGATCGCGTAGGCCGCGTACACCGTGCCGGGCAGGCTGCCCAGGCCGCCGAACACGACGACGATCAGCGCCATCAGCAGCGGCAGGTCGCCCGCGGTCGGCGAGGCGAAGAACTGCGCGCCGAGGAAGACGCCGGCCACGCCCCCCAGCGCGGACGCCAGCCCCATCACGAGCGGGAACATCCGCCTGATCGGCACTCCCATCAGCCGCGCCGCGTCGGGGTCCTGGGCCACCGCGCGGATCGCGATCCCGTATCGCGATCGGGCCAGGAACAGCCACAGCGCGACCATGGCCGCGATCGACACGGCCACCATCGCCACCGACTGCCAGGGAAGCGACACGCCGTGGTACACGTCGAGCGTGCCGTGCACCAGCGGCGGGACGTTGCGCTGGCGCGGGCCGAAGACCTCGAGCGCGACGTTGCCGAGCACCATCGCGACGGCGAACGTCGTGATGAAGGTGATCATCTCGAAGTCGAAGCCGATCCGGCCCAGCAGCGGCTGCACGGAGATGAGCTGCGTCGCGACCCCGAGGACGAAGGTCACCGCGAAGGCGATCCCGATCGCCGGCACCGCGCCGAGGTGGGCGCTCTGGAGCGTCGCCCAGCCCACGAAGCCGCCGACCATGACCATCGAGCCCTGGGACATGTCGAATACGCGCAGGACGCCGTAGATGAGCGTCATCCCGACGGCCACCAGCCCGTAGATCGAGCCGAGCACGACGGCGCTGACCAGGATGGCGACGAGCTCGGTCATGCCGGCCCCGAGTCCCGTGAGGGAAGCGCCCCCAGGTAGGAGCGGGCCACCGTCGCGTCGGCGCCGAGCTCGGCCGCCAGGCCGCTGCGCACGATCCGCCCCAGCTCCAGGACGCAGACGCGGTCGGCGATCGCGTCGATGTGGGCGAAGCTCTCCTCGACGAGCAGCAGCGACGTAGAGCTCCGCGCGATCGCGCCGATCGCCTCGTAGACCGCCTCGACCACCACCGGGGCCAGCCCGAGCGACGGCTCGTCGACGAGGAGCACCGACGCCTCGCGCATGAGCCCGCGGCCGAGGGCGACCTGCCGGCGCTCCCCGCCCGACAGCGTCCGCGCGCGCTGACGGCGGCGACCGCGCAGGTGCGGGAAGAGCTCGTATGCGCGGCCCAGGGCGGCGCGCCGCTCGCGCCAGGACGACCGCGGGAAGGCGCCCATCAGCAGGTTCTCCTCGACGGTCAGATCTCCGAAGAGGTGGTCGCCCTGCGGGATGTGCACCACGCCGAGCGCCGCCCGCTGCTCCGCCGAGCGCGGCCCGAGCGGGTGGCCGTCCAACCGGATGTCGCCCGCCGAGGCGGCGACGAGGCCGCTGATTGCCCGCAGCAGCGTGCTCTTGCCGTGCCCGTTGGGTCCGACGAGGACGAGCGACTCCCCCGGTGCCAGCTCGAGGTCGACGCCGCGCAGCACCGTCGTCTGGCCGTAGCCGGCGACGAGGCCGCGGACCTCAAGGACGGCGCAGTCGGCTCTCACCAGCGGGTCCCATCCCGAGATAGCGGTCGATCACCGCCTGGCTGGCGAGCATCTCCCGCGGCGATCCCTCGAAGAGCACCGAGCCGTGGTCCATGACGACGACCCGCGTCGCCAGGCGCACGAGGGCGGACATCACGTGCTCGATGCAGACGACCGCGACGCCGAGGTCGCGCACGCCTTGCAGCAGCTCGAGCGTCGCCTCGATCTCGTCCGGATCGAGCCCGCCGAACGGCTCGTCGAGCAGGAGCACGCGCGGACCGGTGGCGAGCGCCGAGGCGAGCATGACGCACTTCTTGTCGAAGACGCCGAGCGGGCCGGCCCGCAGGTGCGCCTCGGGGGTCAGGCCGACGAGCTCCAAAAGCCAGGCCGCGTGCGCGTCGGGGTCGTCGTCGACGCCGTGCCAATGCTGATGCGGACGGCCGAAGCGACCGCCGAGCGCGACGTTCTCGAACACGGTCAGGGTGTCGGCCACGGTCGGGTGCTGGAAGGTCCGCGCCAGGCCGCGATGGCAGCGGGCGTGGACGCTCGCCCTGCGCAGCGAGACGCCGCCGAGCAGCACGTCGCCGTCCGTCGCGGCGCTGAGTCCCGTGATGACGTCGAAGAGCGTCGTCTTGCCGGCTCCGTTGGGGCCTGCCACGCCGAGCACCTCGCCCGGCCGCGCCGTCAGCGAGACGCCGTCGACCGCGCGCAGGCCGCCGTAGTCCTTGGTGACGCCGCGCACCTCGAGCTCGGCCGGGCGCGCGACGCCCGCCATCGCCGGCGCCGTCGCGCTCACTTCAGCCATGGCGGGGCGCGGTACGTCCCGGTCGCGTACGGCGACGGCGAGATCAGCGCCTGCTTGCCGTCCTGGATCTGGAAGGTCAGGTGCGGCATGCCCAGCGACGCGTCGTTCACCTCCTCCGGGTACGGACGCGGGGCCAGCTCGCCGGGTGCGAACCGGTAGGCGCCGCTCACGCCGCGAAAGATCGTCTGGCTCAGCGCGCGGTTCACGCGCTTGAAGTCATACGGATCGCCGGCCGTCGCGGCAGCGCCCGCCCAGAGCCGGACGAGGTCGTACTGGGCGCCGGCGGTGCTGAGCCCAGGCTGCTCGTTGAAGCGCTTCTGGTAGTCCTCCATGAAGCGCTTGCCGAGGTCGTCAGAGGTGATCAATCCGAGCACGGTGGACCAGAGGACCCCATCGGCCGCCTTGCCCGCCAGCTCGAGGTACTCGGGCACCGAGGGCGCGTATTGCTGATAGACGAGCGACGGCGTCGGCGCCTGGCGGAACTGCTTGATGAAGGACGCCTCGTCGCCCACGACCGCGTCGGAGAAGAAGATCACGCCCGGCGGCTCGCGCCTGATCTTGACGAGGACCGGCCCCCAGTCGGCCTGCGGCGCCGAGAACTCCTCGAAGAGCGTCGTCGACCAGCCCTCGGCCTGCATGCCCTTGCGGAAGGCTTGGGCGATCGTGAGGCTGTACGGGTCGTTGCTCGCCACGATCGCGGCCGTCTTCGACGACGGCTTCCAGGCGCCCGACGCGATCAGGCGCTTGAGGACCGCGATCAGGCCCGGGCCGTACCAGATCTGCGACGGGCACCCCTCGTAGATGTTCGTGTACCCGTGCTTGCGGACGTAGTCGAGGTTGCCCTGGTAGGTGTTGACGTGGAACATCGGCATGCCGGCCTGGGCGATGACCGGAAACTCGACGGACGTGTACGTCGTGTAGGGAACGAAGACCGCGGCCACCTTCTCGGCCACGAACTTGCGCATCGTGCTCGTCAGGTCGCCCGGGGCCTGGCCCTTCGTGTCGCGGACCGAGAGCCGCAGCGGCCGCCCCAGCAGGCCTCCGGCGGCGTTGAGGTGCTCGACGCCGAGCCGCAGGCCGCGCAGCATCTGCTGGCCGTCGGCGGCGTAGTCGCCGGTGATCGGCACGCCGGCGCCGACCGAGATCGGCTTGCGCGACGTCGCGGC
>DASVFT010000097.1:0-7505 GCA_036379935.1 Solirubrobacteraceae bacterium
GGTCCGGCGCGCGCGCTCGTGCACGCGCTGAAGTTCCGTGGCGCGCTCGGGGTGGCGGACGCGATGGCCGCGCAGATCGTGGCCCTCGCGCCGCCCGGCCTGCTGACCGTGCCGGTGGCGCTCGTCCCCGTGCCCACCCACCCGTGGCGGCGCCGCTTGCGCGGGTTCGATCACGCGGAGCGCCTGGCGGCCGCGATCGGGGAGCGCACCGGGCTGACCGTGACGCGCTGCCTGGCGCGCACGGGGCCGGCGACGCGCCAGGCCGGGTCGTCCCGCGCCGCGCGCCGCGCTCCCGGCCGCCTCGCGATCCGGGTCCGCGGCGATCCACCGCTCGCCGCCGTGCTCGTCGACGACGTCCATACCACCGGCGCCACGCTCGAGGCGTGCGCACGCGCGCTGCGACGAACGGGGGTCCGCACCGTGCGGGCGGTCGCCTATGCCAGAGCGTTGAGTTGACGCGAAGGCAGGGGTAACGTCCCTGAGGCCCCCGTCAACGATCGGAAGGATCTGCATGCAGATCGAGGTCAAGGGCCGCAACACCCCGGTGACGGACGAGCTTCGGGAGCACGTGGAGAGGCGCTTCACGAAGGTGGGGAAGCAGGTGTCGGAGTTCGCACGCCTGGAGGTCGAGATCTACGAGGAGCGCAACCCGGCGATCCCCGACAACCAGGTGGCCGAGGCCACGCTCGCCCTGAAAGGGGTGATCCTCCGGGCCCACGATCGCGCGCGCGACTTCCGCCACGCGATCAACCTCTGTGAGGAAGAGCTCTCGCGGCAGGTCAAGCGCCACCGCGAGAAGCGCCGCGGGCGCCGCAAGTCGGGCACGGAGACGATCCGGACACCCGAGCCCGAGGGCTTCGGCGAGGGCACCGCCATCGCGACGTAGCGGGAAGATCCCGCTCCGCCCTCGTCACGACGCGGGGGGGTCGAGGCGCGAGGCGACGACGCCCAGCGGACGGTCGAGCACGAACACCTCGGTGGCCACGTCGGCCTCCACGTCGCTGTCGCTCAGCGAGGCCCTCACCGTGCCGCCCGTGATGGCCTCCACGGCCTCCACGAGCTCCTCGCGCATCGCCGCCTGGAGCTGCTCGCGGACCGCCCGCGCCGCCGCCTGGCGTCCGTGCTGGACCAGGGTGCGCTCCGGTGTGGTCATCACGTGCTCCAGGAGCACGACCAGCGTCTCGGCGTGGAAGAACGCGCGCGCCTTGGTGGGCCCGCGGCCCGCGTGCGCGTGGTAGATGCGCACGACCGCGCGAGCGACCGTCGCGTTCAACTCGCCGGCGTTCGTCGCGGCTGGATCGCCGGTGGGGGGCTGGGCGTCGAGGTGTCTGGTCATCGCTTTCCGTCGTCTGTGGCAGCGCGAACCGCAAATGCTCGCCTGGCGAGCGCCCGCGGTCATGAGCAATCCGCTCCATCTTGCGCCCGCTGAAAGGCCCGTGGCGGCGTCTCGGAAGGCCCCTGGAATCGGGCCCTCCGCTGCTACGCTCAGCGCATGGGCCTACTGGACCGGGCGCTGAACATCGGCGAGTCCAAGCAGTTTCGCGAGTACGAGAAGCGGGTCGATCGCATCGGGGCCTACGAGCCCGAGCTCGAGCTGGAATCCGACGACGAGCTGCGCGAGCGCTTCGAGGCGCTGCGCGAGCGCGCGGGCGAAGGCGAGTCCCTCGACGACCTGCTGCCCGAGACCTTCGCCATCGTGCGCGAGGTCGGCAGGCGCACGATGGGGATGCGCCATTTCGACGTGCAGCTCATCGGCGGGATGGTCCTGCACGGCGGGAACATCGCCGAGATGAAGACCGGCGAGGGCAAGACGCTGACCGCGACGCTGGCCGTCGTCCTCAACGCGCTGGCCGGCAAGGGCGTGCACCTCGTCACGGTCAACGACTACCTCGCCCGTCGCGACGCGGAGTGGATGAGCCCGATCTACCACGGGCTGGGGCTCACCGTCGGGGTCCTGCAGAACATGCAGTCCTACGAGGACAAGCAGGTCGCCTACGCCGCTGACGTGACCTACGGCACGAACTCCGAGTTCGGCTTCGACTACCTGCGCGACAACATGGCCACCGCGCTGGAGGAGAAGGTCCAGCGCGGCCATCCCTTCGCGATCGTCGACGAGGTCGACAACATCCTCATCGACGAGGCGCGCACCCCGCTGATCATCTCCGGCGCTCCCGAGCAGGCGGCCGAGATGTACCAGCAGTTCGCCAAGCTCGCGCGCGTCATGGAAGCCGGCAAGAAGCCCGAGGGCATGGACCCGCGGACCAAGAAGGAGTTCGTCGCCGACTTCGACTTCGAGTTCGACGAGAAGCACAAGACGGTGTCGGTCACCGAGCGCGGCGTCGCCAAGGCCGAGAGGTTCCTCGGCATCGATCACCTGTACCGCGCCGAGAACGGCCACATGGTCAACCACCTGATCCAGTCGCTGAAGGCCGAGTCGCTCTACAAGCGCGACGTCGACTACGCGGTGATCGACGGCGAGGTGCGGATCATCGACGAGTTCACCGGGCGCATCCTGGAGGGCCGGCGCTGGTCGGAGGGCCTGCACCAGGCGGTCGAGGCCAAGGAGGGGGTGCGCGTCCAGGAGGAGAACCAGACGCTCGCCACGATCACCCTGCAGAACTACTTCCGCCTCTACGACAAGCTCGCGGGGATGACGGGGACCGCCCTGACCGAGGCGACCGAGTTCATGAAGATCTACAAGCTCGGCGTGGTCCAGATCCCGACGAACATGCCGATGATCCGCGACGACCGCAACGATCAGGTCTACAAGACCAAGGACGGCAAGTGGAACGCGGTCGTCAAGGAGATCGAGGAGCGCCACCGCGACGAGCAGCCGGTGCTCGTGGGCACGATCTCCGTCGAGGTCTCCGAGCTGCTCTCCGAGCAGCTCAAGCGGCGCGGCATCGCCCACACGGTGCTCAACGCCAAGCCCGAGTACGCCGAGCGCGAAGGCGAGATCGTCGCCGAGGCCGGGCAGCCAGGGGCCGTCACCATCGCCACCAACATGGCGGGCCGCGGCGTCGACATCAAGCTCGGCGGCAATCCCGAGCACCTCACGCGCCTGGAGCTGGCCAAGCTCGGCCTGCGACCGGGCGATCCGGACTTCGACGAGCGCTTCGCCGAGGTCCTGCCCACGATCGAGGCCCGCGTGGAGGAGAACCGCGAGAAGGTGGTCGACGCCGGCGGGCTGTTCATCGTGGGCACCGAGCGCCACGAGTCGCGTCGCATCGACAACCAGCTGCGCGGCCGCTCGGGCCGCCAGGGCGACCCCGGCGAGTCGCGCTTCTTCCTCTCGGCCGAGGACGACCTCGTGCGCCTCTTCGCCGGCGATCGCATCTACCGCATCCTCGACCGGCTGGGCAGCGTCGACGACGAGGGCAACGAAGAGCCCATCGAGGCCGGAATGCTGACCAAGCAGATCGAGAAGGCCCAGAAGAAGGTCGAGGAGCAGAACTTCCTGATCCGCAAGCGCGTGCTCGAGTACGACGACGTCATGAACGAGCAGCGCCGCATCGTCTACGAGTACCGCGACCAGGTCCTCGAGGGACGCGACATGGGCGATCAGTCGCGCCAGGAGATCCAGAACGTCGTCGAGCGCCTCGTCGAGGACTACGCCGCCGCGGACTACGTCGAGGACTGGGACCTCGACGGCCTCTTCACCGCGCTGGAGGACATCTACCCGGTGCGGCTCACGGCCGCCGAGATCACCGCGGAGAGCCTCGGTCGCGAGGAGCTCGTCGAGCGGCTGTCGGCCGACGCGCTCGAGCTCTACGACACGCGCGAGGAGGAGCTCGGCGAAGAGCTCATGCGCGCCCTGGAGCGCTACCTGCTGCTGCAGATCATCGACCAGCGCTGGCGCGAGCACCTCTACGACATGGACTACCTGCGTGAGGGCATCCACCTGCGCGGGTTCGCCCAGATCGACCCGCTCGTCGCCTACAAGAACGAGGCCTTCACGCTCTTCACCGACCTCATGAACACGATCTGGTCGGACTTCACGCGGATGATCTTCCACGTCGAGGTCCAGGTCGAAGGCGAGAACGGCGGCGCTCCGCAGCAGCAGTACACGCCGTCGGGCTCCTCGACCAGCACGGGCCGCGTCTCGTACTCCGGTGGCGTGGGCACCTCGCAGCCCAGCGCCCTGACCGGCGCGGCCGCCGAGGAGCCTCTCGACGAGGCCGAGCCGACCCCGGCCGTCCAGCAGCGCCGCGTGGCCGAGGTCGAGCAGCTCGGGCGCAACGACCCCTGCTGGTGCGGCTCGGGCAAGAAGTTCAAGAAGTGCCACGGCGCGTAGCGCGCGACGCCTTCCTCTCCGTCTCCGCCGGCTCGCCTCACCAGGCCGACTTCGAGGCCTATCTCGACACGCTCGTGGCGCAGGCGTGCACGCGCCCGGCGTGGTGGGTGGTGGCAGCCGACCGCGTCTCGCGGGCGGCGCTGTGGTCGCTGCCCGGAGCTCCGGTGCCGTCGCACGCCGTGCTCGTCGAGACCGACTGGACGGACCGGGAGCTCGCCGCGGGACGAGCGCTCATGGTCGACCTGCACGAGCGGGCCAGCGCGCTCGGTGCCGGCGCGCTCGAGCACACGGTCGACAGCCCGCCCGTGGCCCCCCAGTACCAGGAGCACGCGGACGCGCGCGTCCGCCTGCTCGAGGCCTCGGGCTACGAGCTGGTGCGCGACGGTCTGCGGTGGCGGCTCGCGGCGCCCGCCGCGCAGCAGCCGCCCGGCCCGCTTCGCTTCCGCTCGCTGCCCGAGGTCGGCGAGGAGGCGTTCGTCGACGCCATGGTCGCCACCTTCGAGGGCACGCCCGACGCGGAGCTCCGGCGCGACGTCGACGAGCTCGGGCCCCGCGGCGCCGCGCGCCGGTACCTGCTCGACCATCGGGCCCTCGACCACGAGCCCGAGTGGTGGGAGCTCGGCTACACCGGCGAGGGCGCGCTCGCCGGCGTGATCATGGGCGCCCGCAGCCCCACGTCGGCCGTGATCGCCTACGTCGGCGTCGTGCCCGAGCAACGCGGGCGCGGCCACGCCGCCGCGCTGGTGCGCCGCGGCACCGAGCGGCTCGTGGCCGCCGGCGTGAGCGAGATCCGCGCCGACTGCGACCGCGACAACCTCCCCATGGTCAAGGGGTTCGAGCGCGCCGGCTACGCGCGGTTCGCGCGCCGGCGCTCGTTCACGGGGTCAACTCGACGCTGAACAGCATCGCCACACATCGTGGGTCCACAGGAATAGGCTCGTGTGAGGAGAGAGCGACGAAAGGAGTGCCGATGAGCACCCAGGCACCCGCAGGGCTCGAGCAGCACGTGGCCGAGACGGTGACGGCGCTGGCTCGCACCCTCTACCCGCACGACGCCGTGCCCGACGCGGTCTACGAGCGCGTCCCGGCCAAGATCGCCGAGGCCGTGCGCGAGGATCCCGCCCAGGCGCGGATGGTCGCCGACGGCGTCGCCGACCTCGACCGGCGCGGCGACGAGCCGTTCACGAAGCGCACGGGCGAGCAGCGCCTGGCCGACGCGGAGGCCGTGGCCGGCTCGGAGTTCTTCGCGCTCGTGCGCTCGACCGCGGTCGTCGAGGTCTACTCGGACCCCGCGACCTGGCGCGTGCTGGGCTACGAAGGGCCGTCGTTCGCCAAGGGCGGATACCTGCGCCGTGGCTTTGACGACCTCGACTGGCTACCCGATCTCCCGCAGGAGGGCTGAGCGATGCCGCGCTTCGACGACGACCAGGACGGCGTGGTGGTGGTCGTGGGCTCCGGCGCCGGCGGCGGCACGCTGGCCACCGACCTCTGCCGGGCGGGCGTGAGGACCGTGGTCCTCGAGGCCGGCCCGCACCACCAGCCCGGGCAGTTCATCGACGACGAGTGGCCGAGCTTCGCCCAGCTGGCCTGGCTCGACGAGCGCACGACCTCCGGGTCGTGGCGCGTGGCCCAGGACTTCCCCAACCTGCCCGCGTGGACCTGCAAGACGGTGGGCGGGACGACGACGCACTGGGCCGGGTGCTGCCCGCGCTTCAAGGACTGGGAGCTGCGGATGCGCTCCGAGCATGGCCCGATCGACGGCGCCAACCTCCTGGACTGGCCGATCACCCTCGAGGATCTCGAGCCCTACTACGAGCGAGCCGAGGACCGGATGGGCGTCACGCGCACCAACGGCGTCCCGCCGCTGCCCGCCAACAACAACTTCAAGGTGATGGGCAACGGCGCCCAACGCGCCGGCTACCAGGACGTGAGCACGGGCCGGATGGCCGTCAACTCGGTGCCGCGCGACGGGCGCCCGGCCACGATCCAGGACGGCTTCAACTTCCAGGGCGACCGCCAGCGCGCGCACTGGTCGACGCTGACGTCGGAGCTGCCCAAGGCCGAGGCCACCGGCAACCTGGACCTGCGGCCCGAGAGCCATGCCTTCCGCATCGCCCACAACGGCGGCGGCAAGGTCACGGGCGTGCACTACCTCGATGCCGACGGCCACGAGCAGGTGCAGAAGGCGCGCGTGGTGTGCGTGGCGGCCAACGCGATCGAGACGGCGCGGCTGCTGCTGCTGTCGGAGTCGCCGCAGCACCCCGACGGGCTGGCCAACTCCTCCGGGCAGCTGGGCCGCAACTACATGCGCCACCTGACCGGCTCGGTCTACGCCGAGTTCGAGCGGCCCGTGCGGATGTACCGGGGTGAGACGATGGCCGGCATCGTCACCGACGAGTCGCGCAACGATCCCGACCGCGGCTTCGTCGGCGGCTACTACATGCAGCTGCTGGCCCTGGGCGTGCCGTTCCTGGCCGCCTTCCTGGAGCCGGGCGCGTGGGGGCCCGACTTCGCGGCCAAGATGGAGGCCTACGAGCGCACGGCGGGGATGTGGCTGGTGGGCGAGGACATGCCACAGGAGGGCAACCGCGTCACGCTGAACCGCGACGTGACCGATCAGCACGGCCTGCCGGTGCCCAACGTGCACTTCGACGACCACGCCAACGACGTGGCCATGCGCGAGCACGCCTACGGCGCGGGCGAGGCCGTGTACGAGGCGGTCCAGGCCGTGCGCACGCACCGCGTCACGCCCTATCCGTCGACGCACAACCTCGGCACGGCGCGCATGAGCGCCGACCCGGCCGACGGGGTGGTCGACGCCTTCGGCCGCGCCCACGACGTGCCCAACCTGTTCGTCTCCGACGGCTCGGTCTTCACCACCGGGGCGGCGGCCAACCCGACGCTGACCATCGTCGCGCTGGCCACGCGCCAGGCCGAGCACATCGTCGACGAGATGAAGGCGGGGGCGCTGTGACGGTCGCCCTCGTCCACACCTGCGTGCGCGTGCGCGACATCGACGCCTCGGTCCGCTTCTACGAGGCGCTGGGCTTCGAGCGCCGCGGCAAGCTCGACTTCGGGCAGGCCTACAACATCTACATGGGCCTGCCCGGGGACGGCGATCGCCTGGAGCTGACGGTCAACGTCGGGCGCGAGGAGCCCTACGACCTCGGCGACGGCTACAACCACCTGGCGGTGACGGTCGACGACCTCG
>DASVFT010000098.1:0-3167 GCA_036379935.1 Solirubrobacteraceae bacterium
GCCGCGTCAGCGCGTGCCCAAGGCGTCATGCGACCCACCGCCTAGCGGCGGGTGCCTGCGATCGGAGGCGGAACCGTTCTCGAGCTGCAGCGATCGTTCTTCTCACGGCCGGTCGTCGCCGTCGCCCGCGACCTCGTCGGCTGCACCGTGAGCCACGCCGGCACCGCGGGCGTCATCGTCGAGACCGAGGCCTACCACCACTCGGAGCCCGCCTGCCACGCCTACGTCGGCCTCACCCCGCGCACGTCCACGCTGTTCGGCGCGCCGGGCGTGGCCTACGTCTATCGCTCGTACGGCATCCACGCGATGCTCAACGCCGTCTGCGAGCCCGAGGGGGTGGGCGCCGCCGTCCTCATCCGCGCGCTCGAGCCGGTGGATGGGGTGGACCTCATGCGCGCGCGCCGCGGCCTCGATGGGCCCGAGGAGCTGTGCTCGGGGCCGGGCAAGCTCTGCCAGGCGCTCGCCATCGGCCTCGACCTCAACGGCACCTCGCTGCTGGACGGCCCGATCCGGATCGGGCCGCCGCCCACCGACGCGCACGCGCTTCCGCTCGTGGTGGGGCGTCGGATCGGCATCACGAAGGCCGCCGAGCTCGAGTGGCGCTTCTGCGCGCGCGGCAATCGCCACGTGTCGCGGCCGAGGCCGCCGGCGCCGGGGGAGCGCCAGGCGGCCTAGCCTCGCGACGCGTGCGCGCTCGGACCACGGAGCCCGCGCGCGCGGCGCACGCCACTCGCGCTCGGCGTGCGCCGCCGGCGCCTTACACCGCCACGGCCGGGATCAGGCTCTGGGGGCCGGCCAGCGATCGGCGCGCCCCGTGCTTCCAGCCCGTGTCGGCCAGCCACTCGTGGACCTCCTGCTCGCTGTAGACGTCCCCGTCGTCGCTGAAGAGCGCGAACTCGCCGGCCATGAGGGCGGCGAACGGCGGATCGGTGTGGCTCGCATCGGTCCAGAAGTCGACCAGCAGCAGCTGGGTGCCCGGCTCGGACGCCTCGCGGACGTGTCGCAGCACCGCGCGGTTGGCCTCGGGGGAGAGCAGGTGGGCCACGTTGGCGATGAGGACAGCGTCATGGCCGGTCGGGAGGGGATCGGTGGAGGCGTCGGCGCCGACGACGTCCACGCGACGGGCCACCGGCCCCGCCGCGATGGCCTCGCGCGCCACCGACAGGACCGGCTCCACCTCGACCAGCGTGCCGCTCAGCTCGGGGTGGCGAGCGAGCGCGGCCACGAGGAACGAGCCGGTGCCGCCCCCCACGTCGAGCAGCCGCCGGCGGCCTTCGAGCTCGGGCGCCTCGGCCAGCGCATGCGCGCTACCGGCCGTGACGGCCTCGACCCCCGTGGCGAAGATCTCGCCCTCCTCCGGGGTGAGCTCTGGCTTCGCGGCGACGCCGGTGCGCAGGCTCTGCGCGAGCGTGGCCCAGTTGGCGTAGCTGATCCGGTCCCAGAAGCGCAGGAAGGGGCGCAGGTCGATGGCGCCGCGATCGGCGAGGTACGCGTCGGCGATCGCGCCGTTGCGGTAGCGGTCGCCCGAACGCTCGACGAAGCCCAGGGCGACCATCGAGTCGGCCGTGATCCGCGTCGTGCGGGCTCCGATCCCCAGGCGAGCGGTGAGGTCCTCGAGCGTCGCCGGCCCTTCGCCGAGGCGGGCGAAGAGCCCAAGCTCGGCGGCGGCGAACAGGTGCTTGGCGGCCATGAAGCCGCTCGCCACCTTGAACAACGCCTCGGGATCGACCGGCTTCGCAGTGCCGGGATCGTGGGGGACAGGATCGTGGGTCGGCGGGGTGTCAGGACCGACGGCGGCGGCGCGATCGGTAGTCGTCTCAGGCATCACAGCTCCCTTCCCGGCGGGAGTCGCCCGCCAGACTGTTCTACAACGTACTGTTCGAGATCAAACTATCCTCCAATGGAGAGTACGATGTCAAGGTGACTTTGGATCATCGACTGCAACACAAGGCGTGGCGCGCCCTCATGGAGGCGCACGCCGGTCTCTTCGGGCGCCTCGTCGACGAGCTCAAGAGCGAGCTCGCCATGCCCATCACGTGGTACGACCTCCTGCTGCACCTGAGCGAGGGGGAGGGCGCGCGACGGCGCATGGGCGACCTTGCCGAGGCAGTGCTACTGAGCAAGAGCGGGCTCACGACGCTCGTTGACCGGATGGAGGCGGCCGGTCTCGTCCGCCGCGAGGTTCCGCCGACCGACCGCCGCTCGATCGACGTCGTCCTCACCGACGAGGGTCGGCGGCGCTTCGAACAGGCCGCCGCCGTGCACCGGCGAGGCATCGAACGCCACTTCTGCGCGCACATCAGCGACGAGGAGGCGACGAAGCTCCTCGAGCTGTTCGGCCGCCTCCGTGCTGCCGAGCCGGCTGAGGCCGACAACCGCGGCGGCGCGGCTGAGCCCGACAGCCGCCCGGGCGCGGCCGAGCCGGCTGAGTCCCACGGCCGCCCCGGCGCGGCCGAGCCGGCTGAGCCCCGGGCCTAGCCCTCCGGCGCGCTGGTCCCGCCCGCGCCGCCCGATCCTGCGCCCGGCGTCGTCGGTCCGTTCCCGTTCCCGTTGCCGCTGGGCGAGCCCGTCCCGTTCGTCGGTGTGCCGCTCCCGCTTCCGGCTCCCGTCCCGTTGGCCGGCGGGCTCGTCGCTTCGGGGACGGCCGGCGCGGTGTCCCCGCCCTCGGGCACGGGCGACGGCTTGGTCGGAACGACCGTCGCCGGGACGGGGCTGGTCTGCTGATCGGACTCCGGCAGCGGCGGCAGGCCCTTGCGCGCGCGCTCCTTCGCCCTGCGGCCGTTCACGATGTTGGTCGCCGCCACCATGAAGTCGTGCCAGATGAGCGCCGGGAACGTCCCGCCCTCGACCGGCTGGCCCGCGAACTCGGTGAGCATCGGCTTGAGCATGTCGGCGTAGCCCACCCATACAGCAACGGTCAGGCGATCGCTGAAGCCGACGAACCAGGCGTCGCCGCTGTTCTCGGTCGTGCCGGTCTTGCCGGCGGCGAACTGCCCGGGACCGAGGGCGGCGCGACGGCCGGTGCCCTGCGAGATGACCGTGGTCATGATGCTCACGGTCTCGTCGGCGAGCTTGCGCTGGAGCACGGGCGTGGACTGGATCCTGTTCTTGGCCAGCACCTTGCCGTCGGCCGCCTTGACGCTCTCGATGCCCACGGGCCCGTCTTC
>DASVFT010000099.1:0-44900 GCA_036379935.1 Solirubrobacteraceae bacterium
GTCACCTGCTCCTCGAACGGCTCGCCGGTGCGGCCGTTGAAGAGGGTGAACTTGCCCGACGCGCGGCGGCCGGCCGGCCGGCGCTTGTCGATCTCCATGCTGATGCGGCCCGTGTGGGCGTCCTGCCAGGAGACGAGCGCCTCGTCGACGTCCTCGACCGAGGCGCCGTCGAACACCGGCGTGGCCACGTAGACCTTGCTGGCCCCGCCGCCGTTGCCGTCGCTCTTGGCCTCCTTGTAGGCGCCGGTGCCGTCGTCGTACCAGCCCTGCGCGGCGACCCACCCGAGGTGGGTCTCGAGGATCTGGCCGACGTTCATGCGGCTCGGCACACCGAGCGGGTTGAGGATGACGTCGACGGGCGTGCCGTCCTCCAGGAAGGGCATGTCGTGCTCGTCGACGATCTTGGAGATGACGCCCTTGTTGCCGTGGCGCCCGGCGAGCTTGTCGCCCTCGGAGATCTTGCGCTTCTTGGCCACGAACACGCGCACGAGGTCGTTGACCCCGGGCGGCAGGTCGTCGCCGTTCTCGCGGCTGAAGGTCTTGACGTCGATGACGACGCCGCCCTCGCCGTGGGGCACCTTCAGCGAGGTGTCGCGGACCTCGCGCGCCTTCTCCTTGAAGATCGCGCGGATGAGCTTCTCCTCGGCCGTCAGCTCGGTCTCGCCCTTCGGCGTGACCTTGCCGACGAGCAGGTCGCCCGAGCCGACCTCGGCGCCGATGCGGACGATGCCGCGATCGTCGAGGTTGCGCAGCGACTCCTCCGAGCGGTTGGGGATGTCGCGCGTGATCTCCTCGTCGCCCAGCTTGGTCGTGCGGGCGTCGATCTCGTACTCCTCGATGTGGATCGAGGTGAGCTCGTCGTCCTTGACCAGGCGGCGCGACAGGATGATCGCGTCCTCGAAGTTGTAGCCCTCCCAGGACATGAAGGCGACCATCAGGTTCTTGCCCAGCGCCATCTCGCCGTGGTCGGTCGCCGAGCCGTCGGCCAGGACGTCGCCGGCCTTGACCGTCTGCCCGGTGAGCACCCGCGGCTTGTGGTGGATGAGCGTCCCCTGGTTGGAGCGCATGAACTTCTGCAGCTCGTACTCGTCCTTGCCGCCGTCCTTCGTCTCGACCGTCAGCGAGTCGGCATCGATGTAGGTGACGGTGCCGGCGTTCCTCGCCAGCAGCACGTCGCCGCTGTCGAGCGCCGCGCGGCGCTCCATGCCGGTGCCGATGATCGGCCCGTCGGTCTTCAGCAGCGGCACCGCCTGGGCCTGCATGTTCGAGCCCATGAGCGCGCGGTTGGCGTCGTCGTGCTCGAGGAAGGGGATCATCGCCGTCGTCACCGACCAGATCTGCTCGGGCGAGACGTCCATGAGGTCGACGTCCTTCGGCGCGACGGTGACGTACTGGCCGGCCAGCGTGCGGCACACCACGTCGGGGCCCTTGAGCTTGCCGGTCTTCTCGTCGATCGGATGGTTGGCCTGCGCGATGAGGCGCTCCTCCTCCTGGGTGGCGTCCAGGTGGATGACCTTGTCGGTCACGGTGCCGTCCTCGACCACGCGGTACGGCGTGGTGACGAAGCCGTGCTCGGAGACCTCGGCGTAGCTCGACAGCGAGCCGATGAGGCCGATGTTCGGACCCTCCGGCGTCTCGATCGGGCACATGCGCCCGTAGTGGGTCGGGTGCACGTCGCGCACCTCGATCGGCGCGCGCTCGCGCGTGAGGCCGCCGGCGCCCAGGGCGCTGAGGCGGCGGCGGTGCCGCAGGCCGGACAGCGAGTTCGTCTGGTCCATGAACTGGCTGAGCTGGCTGGAGCCGAAGAACTCCTTCAGCGCGGCCACGACCGGGCGGATGTTGACGATCGTCTGCGGGGTGATCGTGTCCTCGTCCTCGGTCGTGAGGCGCTCGCGGACGACGCGCTCCATCCGGTACAGGCCGATGCGGAAGGCCTCCTGGATGAGCTCGCCGACCGTGCGCAGGCGGCGGTTGCCGAAGTGCTCGTACTCGTCGAGGTGCTCGGCGACCGGCTCGCGCGGCATCGCGTTCGCCTCCGCCGCGTAGTCCTTGATCTCGACCTCGCCGTCCTCGGGGATCCCGAGGATCTTCGGCAGGCTGACGAGCTCGCGCACGAGCGCGTGGATGTCGTCGTGCGTGAGCGTGCGCGTGTCGAGGTCGATGTCGAGGCCCAGGCGCGAGTTGAGCTTGTAGCGGCCGACCCGCGTGAGGTCGTAGCGCTTGGGGTCGAAGAAGAGCTGCTGGAGCAGCGCGTAGGCGGCGTCGACGCTCGGCGGCTCGCCGGGGCGCTGCTTCTTGAAGAGCTCGATGAGCGCGCCCTTCTTCGTCTTGGTGTTGTCGGGGTCGCTCTCGATCGTGTTGCGGATGTAGAGCGAGTTGTCGAAGAGCGCGAGCAGCTCCTCGTCGAGGCGCTGGATGTCCTCGACCGACTCCTCGACCGAGCCGTCGGTCTCGGGGTTGTAGGTCATCGCGCGCAGCAGGACGGTGACCGGCAGCTTGCGCTTGCGGTCGATGCGGACGAAGACCTTGCCCTTCTTGTCGATCTCGAGCTCGAGCCACGAGCCGCGCGCGGGCATGAGGTTCGCCGTGAAGACCTGCTTCTCGCGATCCTTGGGCTCCATGAGGTAGGCGCCCGGGGAACGGACCAGCTGCGTGACGACGACGCGCTCGGTGCCGTTGATGATGAAGGTGCCGCGCTCGGTCATCCACGGGAAGTCGCCCATGAAGACGGACTGCTCGCGGATCTCGCCGGTCTCGTGGTTGATGAAGGCGACGGTGACCGTCAGCGGGCGCGAGTAGGTGAGGTCCTTCTCGCGACACTCGTCGATGGAGGCCGCCGGCTCGTCGAAGTGGAACTCGCCGAAGTTGACGGCGAGGTGGCCCGTGTAGTCCTCGATGGGCGAGATGTCGTCGATCGTCTCGCGCAGGCCGCCGTGCTCGGCGTCGACGAGCCAGTCGAAGGACTTGCGCTGGATATCGATCAGGTTGGGGACATCGAGGACCTTGTTCAGGCGCGCGAAGCTACGGCGCGTCCTGGGAGCGTCAACTCGGGGCAAGACAGCGACTCCTCGGGGAGTTGAAGGCGGGCAAAGCGGCGGAGGGCGCTCGCAGTGAGCGCGACCGTCCAAGATAGCACAGCAAGGCGACGCCTCCGCAGGCTGAAGCAGGACCCGCTGCGGGGGCTGTCGGCGCTCACGGACCCCGTCCCGCGGTCACCGCGTATGTGGCGCGGCGCCGGCGCATCGCTGCAGTGGGACGGCTACGACTATTGGCCGACGGCGGAAGGGTAGCGCCCGCGCGCGCATCGCGCCACCCCAGGCGCCGGCTACACGATTGATGCGTCGTCGCTGGTGTTCAGGAGGCCAGGGTGGCGAAGTTGCGGGTGGGCTCGTCGAGGTCAGTGATGTGGTTCGTCCTTGGGGGGCGCCGGCAGCATGCTCCTCCGGAACGGCTCGCGCGCATGGGTTCGAAATCGCGGCCGGCGTAGCCCCCTGGCTGCGACAACGCAACAGGTCGAAGTCGGCAAGCATCGAGGCCGCCTCGGTCGACGGTTCGGACAAGCACCGCCGACTTCCACCTGTTCCTCGTCCCTCCCACGGCCCACCACGTGGAATCAACGATCTAGCGGTTGCGGACGACGTGAGCCTGCACGTTCGCATCCTTGACGATCCGCTCCGAGCCTACAGCTCCTGGCCCGTTGCGAAACACGGCGACATCGCAGCCGCCGAGCGCTGTCACGTCGGCGCGAATCTGCACGTACCTATGTCGGCTCAGCCGAACGGAGCTGATCGTCGCGAGGTGCTGAGCAGCAGGATCAGCGGCCGACGAAGGCATGGCCGCTTGCTCCCAAGCTCCTCGATGTCGTCTGCCCTTGCGCAGGATCGTCCCCACCCTAAGCAGGTCGTCGACCTGAGCGAGCGGGCCGGCCTTCGTCGCGACACCTCGTGTGGTCACGATCACCTGCGACGAGCACCACGCCGGCGCGCTGACTGAGAACCGGGCAATCCGAGGCTCTGCCGACCGGCCCTGGTTCGTCCATGACACCGGGATGGGCAGCACTACCGTTCCACGGAGGTGCTGAGTGGTGCCAATCGGTTCGCCGTTGACTGTGATGCGTGGGCTGCGTTCTCCTGCTGAAGCCGCGCCGCCTGGGGCAACCAAGGCCGCGAGCAGGAGCACCAGGCCTAGCGAAGCTTTGGTCGGCATGTCTGCATAACGCTATGCGACGGCTACAGGTTCTCTGTCCCCGTGCGCACCCTGCACGGCCTGCGCCCGAATCGCCTCCAAACTCCTGGCCTACAGCGCCGGCATCTGGCTCAACTGGCCGCTCGGGCGCCCCACCCGCAGCTTCAGCGACCTCACCACCTAGCCGGCCGCGGCATCAACCATCTAGCTCCGCTCCGAGCCCTCACAGCGCAGCAACGGCGTTGGACCGATCTCGCGAATCGGAATGATCCGTCTAGGCGCCTCGCGCGCTGAACAGGGGGCTGCGCACGCGGCCGATGGGCACCCCCGCGTCGTTGTAGAGCGCGATCTGCGCGTACATGCGGCGCGCCGACCGTCTGAGCGGGATCCATACGTTCCAGCTGCCGGCATCCCGGTCGGCTTGCGGGATGACGCGCAGGGCGCGCGACTGGCCCAGCGGCGCGCCGAGGCGGGCGTCGAGGAGCTGCCAGCCCAGCGGCAGCCGCTTGTCCTTGTAGCCGCGCACCGAGAAGTCGAACTCGACGTAGGCGCCGCGCTGCGCGAGCACGGTCCGGTCATACGGACGTCGGCTCTGGCCGATGCGGTCCAGGTACTCGCCGAACGTCATGCCCGGCTCGACCTGCGCGTTGCTCAGCGTCGCGCCCCTGTCGGCCGGGGGCGGCTCGGGCTTCAGGGACGGCCACAGCACGAAGATCAGTCCGATCACCGTCGCGGCGAACCCCACGGCGGCGACGATGCCTCGCACCACGCCCGGCACCGCCTGGAGGCGGCTCCGGCGGCGCCGAGACGGCCGGCGCCGCCGGCGTGGGCTGCTGGCGGTCACCGGCGCAGGCGCACGCGGCGCGTGAGCCGCTTGGTCTGGCCGTTCCCCTGGATCGTCAGGCGCACGCGGTAGGAGCCCGGTCGCGCGCGGACCGGCACGCGGAGGCGCAGCACGTGGGTTCCGGCCTCGACGCGGAAGCGCTTGGTCGTCACTTGCCGGCGACCCCGGAGGAGCACGGCGCGGACGAAGGATGGCGCGTTGACCTGGAGGCGGATGAGGATCGCCCGCCGGCGACCGTGGCCTCGCACGTTGAGCCTGAGGACCCGCGCCCGCAGCGCACGGTTGCCGCTCCCACCGCCGCCGGGCCGCGGACCGGACGACGATCCGCGCTCGAAGAACGCGGTCAGCGCCGTCACCGGCCCCACGGCCAGGGTGCAGGTGGGGGCGGTGCCGCACGCCGCGCCCCAGCGGTCGAAGCGCGAGCCGGGATCGGGATCCGCGGTCAGCGTGTCGCGCCTGCCGAACGACGTGTCGCTCGAGCAGCGATCGCCGCACGTCACCAGTCCGCTGCGCACCGTCCCGGTGCCGCTGCCGGCCTTGTGCACGCGGAAGGCGACCGTGATCTCAGGCGGAACGCCCGGGTCGTCGGGATCGACCCCGAATCCCACCGATGCCCAGCGTGGTCGATCGACGGTCACGCTGCATGGTGGTGGAGCGTTGTCGCACAGAGGCAGGAGCCCGTTCGACGCCTGCGCCAGCCACGTGACCGTGCTGGTGGCGTCGACCGGGCTGGCGTCGAGCCTGACCGGCGTCCCCAGCGGAACATCGGCAACGCAGGTGATCGATGGTCCGTCGGTAGCGCACGGCCCGGCGGGATCGGTGTCGGGATTGGCGAGCACATTGGGCGTGCTCGTCACCCCGCCTGCCCCCGCGACCTTGACGGACAGCCGCTGGGGAGTGAAGAGCGCCGCCACGGTCTCGCGGTCCGGGCCGATGATCCACGTGCACGGGCTGGTCGGCGGGCATCGATCGTCGCTCCAGCGCGCCAGGCTCGTCGCCGGTCCGTCGTCGGCCGGAAGCCCGTCGGCCACGAGCTGCACGGTCGTGCCCACCTCGTAGGTGAACGTGCAGAACTGGATCCCATTGGTTCCCGCCCGGTCCGCGGCGACCGGGCTCGAGCAGCCGCTCGGGTCCGCCACGATCGGCGCCGGCCTGACCGTGACCTGGCCCCCTCCCACGGTCGCGACCTGGAGGGTCGACAACGCGGCGGTGGCCGCGGACGGTGCCGCCGCGAGGGTCGCGGCGCTGAGCACGACGAGCAACAGCCGAGCCATGTCGCCTCCCCACTGAGGGGCGCGCCGCGCGCCGCGCGACGCGCCAAGCTCGAGAACTACGGCGATCGTCTCACCGCTAAAGGGCCGTCGGTCGACGATGGAGGTTCCGTTCAGGTTCTGGGGACGGCTTGGCGCATGGGAACTTCTCGGCGTCGTCCCTGCCAGAGTCCTGCCGGTGAGCGACCTCGACGTGGCTGGGCGACGCGCTCTCATCGAGGCGCTCGCGACGCGGGCGTGGCCGGCGCTCGAGCGGCGGCGTGTCGATGGCTGGCTCCTGCGTCACACCCCATCGGTGGCGCGCCGGCGGTTGAACTCGGCGCTGCCTCCCGCCGCGGACGGCCGCCTGGACGACGGCGTGCTCGAGGAGATCGCGAGCTTCTACGCCGCGCGCTGGAGCGCGGCGCTCGTCCAGGTCACGCCGGCCGAGGACCTGGCTGACCTCGACGGCGATCTCGCGGCACGGGGCTGGCGCGCCGACGGCTCCACGAGACCTACGAGCGCGTGCTGCGCCGGATCCCGTCCCCGGCCTGCTTTGCGCTGGCGCGCGCGGACGGCGTGGCCGCGGGGGTCGGCCTCTGCGTCGGCCAGCGGGACTGGTCGGGCCTGTTCTGCATGGCGACGGTCCCTTCGGCACGCCGCCGCGGGGTGGCCCGCGCGGTCCTGGGCGCGCTGGCGGCGTGGTCGCGGGACGGCGGCGCGCGCGGGCTCTATCTCCAGGTCGAGCGCGACAACGCACCCGCACATGGGCTGTACGCGTCGATGGGCTTCACGCGCTCGCACGGCTACCACTACCGGGTCGCACCCTGAGACGCGCGAGGGGCGCCTCGTGGGCGCCCCTCGGGTACGGCGGTGCGGCGCAGCGCTACTTGAGCTCGACGCTCCCGCCGGCCTCCTCGAGCTCGGACTTGAGCTTCTCGGCCTCGTCGCGCTCGAGCCCCTCGCGGATGGGCTTGGGGGCTTCGTCGACGAGCGCCTTGGCCTCCTTGAGGCCGAGGCCGGTCGCGGCGCGCACGACCTTGATGACCTGGATCTTCTTGTCGCCGGGAGCCGTGAGGACGACGTCGACGGTGCTCGACTCCTCCTCGGCCGCGGCGCCGTCACTGGCCGCGGCGCCGCCGGCGGCGGGGGCCGGCGCAGCGACCGCGGTCGCCGAGACGCCGAACTCCTCCTCGAGCGCCTTGATGCGCTCCGAGAGCTCGAGCACCGAGATGCCCTTGAGCTCCTCGATCCAGTCCTGGGTGCTGGTGGCCATGGTCTTGTTCCTCCTGGTAGTCGCTTCGGCGATCTTCGGCTACGCCGAAGCGTCCGCCTCGTTGTCGTTCTCGGAAGTGTCGGTGCCGCCCTCGGCGGGCTCCTCGGGCGAGGCGTCCGGCTCAGGCGGCTCAGCGTCTTGGTCGGGGGTCTCCTGCGCCGGCGGCTCCTCGGCCTCCGGCGCCGTGGGCTCGGCCTCCGGCGCGGCCGGCTCGGCCTCGGGAGCAGCCGCCTCGCCCTCCGGCGCGGCCGGCTCGGCCTCCGGCGCGGCGGCCGCGGCCTCCGGCGCGGCGGCCTCGGCCCAGCCCGCGGGTGGCTCGCCGGCCGGGATCTCGCCGCTCTGCTTCTTCTCGGCGATCTGGCCGAGCTGGCTGGCGAGGCCGGCGATGAGCGCGTTCAGGCCGCGGACCAGGCCGGTGACCGGCGAGGCCACCACGCCCACGAGCTGGGCGTAGAGGACGTCGCGGGCCGGCAGGCGCGAGATGGCGACGATCTGCTCGGGGTCGAGCGCCTCCTCGCCCAACAGGCCGCCTTTGAAGGCGAGCGTGTCGGTCTCGCGCGCGAAGGTCGCGATGGCCTTCGCGGCCAGGGCGGCGTCGCCGCGGACGAAGGTCAGCGCAGTCGGGCCCTCGAGCAGCGCCTTCAGGCTGTCGGCGCCCGCCTGGTCGGCGGCGCGCTCGGTCAGGGTGTTCTTGACCACCCGGAACGTCGCGTCCGCATCGCGCAGGCGCACGCGCAGCTCCGCCGCCTGTGGCACCGAGATGCCACGGTAGTCGACGGCGAAGACCGCCTCCGACTCCTTGAGTTGATCGGCGATCTCGGCGACCGCCGCGGCTTTCTGTTCCTTGTTCATGGGCCTCCTAGCCGGGACTTCCGCGCCGTGCGGCGCAGCCCGGGGTCTCGGGTGGCTCGATGAAGGCTACGCAGCGGCGGGCGCAGGCTCCTCGAGGATGTCGCGCGTGCGCGACGGATCGATCTTCACGCCCGGGCCCATGGTCGAGGCCATGGTGATCGAGCGGAGGTAGCGGCCCTTGGCCGCGGAAGGCTTGGCGCGGACGAGCTCCTCGATGACCGCCGCGTAGTTCTCCAGCAGCGCGCGCTCGTCGAACGAGGTCTTGCCGATGGTGAGGTGCACGATCGCCGTGCGATCGGTGCGGTACTCGACCTTGCCGGCCTTGGACTCCTCGACCGCCTTGGCGACGTCCATCGTCACCGTGCCGACCTTGGGGTTGGGCATCTTGCCCTGCGGGCCGAGAATGCGGCCGAGGCGGCCCACGACCGGCATGAGGTCGGGCGTCGCGATCGCGATGTCGAAGTCGGTGAAGCCGCCCTCGATGCGCTCGGCGAGGTCATCGGCGCCGACGACGTCGGCACCGGCCTCCTCGGCCTCGCGCGCCTTGTCGCCCTTGGCGAAGACGGCCACCGTAACGCTCTTGCCCAGGCCGTTGGGCAGCGCGATGGTGCCGCGCAGCTGCTCGTCGGCGTGGCGGACGTTCAGGCCGGTGCGGACGTGGATCTCGACCGACTCGTCGAACGTCGCGCGCTTGAGCTCCTTGACGAGGCTGACCGCCTCGGCGGGCGTGTACTCGTGCTCGCGATCGACCTTGGTGCGGGCCTCGACGAAGGAGCGACCGTGCTTGGCCATCAGGCCGTCACCTCCACGCCCATCGAGCGAGCCGTGCCCGCGATGATCTTGGCCGCCTGGTCGACGTCGTGGGCGTTGAGGTCGGGCAGCTTCTTCTCGGCGATCTCGCGCAGCTGGGCCTGGCTGATGCGCCCCACCTTCTCGCGGTGCGGCTCACCCGAGCCCTTCTCCAGGCCCGCGGCCTGCTTGATCAGCACCGCGGCCGGGGGCGTCTTGGTGATGAAGGTGAACGAGCGGTCCTCGTAGACCGTGATCACGACCGGGATGACGGTGCCGGCGTCGCCCTGCGTCTGCGCGTTGAACGCCTTGCAGAACTCCATGATGTTGATGCCGTGCTGGCCCAGGGCGGGGCCGACCGGCGGCGCCGGCGAGGCCTGCCCGCCGACCGCCTGCAGCTTGATCTGTGTGAGGACCTTCTTGGCCATTCGGAGTTACCTCCGCGGGGCGTCCACGCCCCGCGTCTTGACATCGTACTTGCGCATCGGGCTCCAGATTTGCGCGGGCGATCCCGCGGCTAGATCTTCTTCACCTGGTCGAACCCGACCTCGACCGGCGTCTCGCGGCCGAAGATCGACACGAGCACCTTGAGCCTTTGCGCGTCCTGGTTGATCTCGGAGATCTCGCCGGAGAAGTCCGAAAGCGGGCCCGACACGACCTTGACCGACTCGCCGATCGAGAACTGCGCCTTGGTGGCGACCTTCTGCGCGACCTCGCGGTGCAGCAGGCGGTCGACCTCGGGCTGGGTCAGCGGCACCGGCTCATTCGACGCGCCGACGAACCCCGTGACCCCGGGCGTGCCCTTGACGAGCTGCCAGGAGTCGTCGTTGAGCTCCATGTTCACGAGCACGTAGCCGGGCATGGTGCGCTTCTCGACCGGGACCTTCTGGTTGTCCTTCATCTCGGTCACCGTCTCCGTGGGGACGACGACCTGGCGCACGGCGCGCTTCTGGTTCAGCGAGACGACTCGATGCTCGAGGTTCTGCTTGACCTTGTTCTCGTGCCCGGAGTAGGTGTTGACGACGTACCAGCGATACATGGATTCGGGGAAAGTCTTCTCTTTAGATGATGAAGTTGACGACCTGCTTGGCGACCCAGTCCGCGAGGCCCAGGTACAGGCCGGCAACGATGACGAAGCCGATGACCACGCCGGTCGCCTGCGCGACCTGACGGCGGTCGGGCCATTGCACGCGCTGCAGCTCGGCCCATGAGGCGCGCAGGAATCCGACGAAGCGTCCGGCGCCCTTCCGCGTCGGCGCGCCTGGAACGGCGGCCTCGCGGCGCGGCGCGGCGGCCGCGGCCTCCCTTTCCAGGGTAGCGTCGTCGAAGTCGTGGTCCTCGTCCTCGAGGAGCGCTGAGGGCTCGTCGTCGAAGTCGTCGCGGTCGGCGCGGCTGAGCGCTGAGGGCTCGTCGTCGAAGTCGTCGCGGTCGGCGCGGCTGAGCGCGGAGGGCTCGTCCGCCTCGGCCTCGCCCGCTTCGACCTCGTCGCGGACGTCGGGCTCGTCGTCGACCGTCTTCCCGTCCGCGCCGCTGACCAGGGCGGCCTCGAACTCGTCGACCTCGCCCGAGGCGTGCTCGAGCTCGCCGGGCACGTCGGTGCGCCGCGGCTGCGACCGCGCGGGCCCGGCGCTCTGCGCGCGCCGAGCCTTGCGCTGCTTGGCTCGCTGTCGGTCACGGGCCACGGCTACGTCGCGCGCGCTAACGCGTCTCCCGATGGCTGGTGTGCTGACGGCACCATCTGCAGTACTTGCGCAGGGCGATGCGATCAGGATTGTTGCGCTTGGACTTGTTCGTCTGGTAGTTGCGCCGCTTGCACTCCTCGCAGGCGAGGGTGACAGCGATGCGCACGTCTCCGCGGGCCATCTGGCAGCTCCGGGGTAGAGGAGGTCTCGTCGGCCGACACGGCCCGGGACAAAGGAAAGACCCGCCCCGGGCGAGTCAAGGACCGAGTGTAGCGCGGTTGCGTCGAGGGAGTCGTGCTCCACCTCGTCCTCGCGGCGCCCGCGCACGCCGCCAGCCGGCCGCTGCTCCAGATGGAGCAGTTCACCCTGGCTAGGGCAGGCGCCCGGCCCAGCGCACGGAGGCCGCCGCGGCGCCCAGCAGGAGGACCAGGCCGCCGATGGCGAAGCTGGCGGTGACCTCCTTCTGCTGCTTGCGCTTGCCCAGCTGCGAGCCCAGCGTCTTGTAGATCGAGCTCAGCTGGTCGTCGTCCTCGGCCGTGAACGCGCGCCCGTTGGAGACCTCGGAGATCCGGCGCAGCGTCTCGGGGTCCGGGGCGACCGAGAGCGGGGTGCCGAACGGGTTGGGATTGGGGACGGTCGCGTCGCGGTTGCCGAGCGCGACCGTGTAGATGCGGATATGTAGCCGCCCGGCGGCGCGGGCGATCTGCACCGGATCGGGCCCGACGGTGGTCTTGCCGTCGGAGAGCAGGACGATGGCCGACGGCGGGCGCTTGCCGTTCTGACGGTCGCCGCGCAGGGCGTCGATCGCCACCTGCAGCGCATCGCCGGTGGCGGTGGCACCGTCCGCGACCTGGCCGTCGACGATGCGCCGCGCGCCGTCGTGGTCGTTGCTCGGAGCCTGCACGGCGTCGGGCGTGTCGGAGAAGGCGACGGCGCCCACGCGCACCTGCTCGGGCAGCTCGTCGAGGAAGGTGCGCGCCGCGCGCTGGGCGGCCGCGAGGCGATCGGGCTGGACGTCGGTGGCCTGCATCGAACGCGAGTGGTCGGTCACGAGCATGATCGAGGCGCGCTCGACCGGGACGGCCACCGTGGCCTGCGGCTTGGCCAGAGCCAGGACGAGCGCGGCGAGGGCGGCGAGGGCCAGCGCGGCGGGCAGGTGGCGCCGCCACGCGGGCACCGCACCCGCGGCCACCTTCAAGGCGGGGACGGCCGTGAAGCGCACCGCGTAGCGCTTGGCGTTGCGGCGGCTGGCGAGGTAGGCGAGCAGCGCGAGCGGCACGAGCGCGAGCGCGAGCAGCCAGGTCGGGGAGGCGAAGCTCACCGTAGCCTCCGCCCCAGGTCCAGCAGCCAGTCGCGATCGGTCGACAGCGCGACGTGGTCGACGTGCAGGCGGCGCAGCTCCTGCGCCACCGCCTCGCGGCGCTCGCGCTCGAGCGCCTCGAAGCGCTCGCGCACGCGGCGGCGCGAGGTGTCCACCTCGATGCGCTCACCGCTCTCGGGGTCGACCAGGGCCAGGCGACCGACGGCCGGCAGCTCGCTCTCGCGGGGATCGGAGACCTCGACGGCCAGCACCGAGTGGCGCGCGCGCAGGGCGCCGAGCGGGCGGGTCCAGCCCTCCTGGTCGCGGAAGTCCGAAATCACCGTGACGAACCCGGGCTGGCCGGCGACCTTGCCCACGCGCACCAGCGCGTGCGCGAGCGCGTCGGACTCGCTGTGCCCGTCGGGCGCCACGCCCTGCGCCAGCACGCGGCGCAGGGCCACGAAGCCGGGCCTGGAGCCGCGCGGCGGCAGCAGCCGCGGCCGCCCCACCCCGAAGGTCACGATCCCGAGCCGGCCCGCACGGCGCACGGCCAGGCGCCCGAGCACGAGTGCGACGCCCTCGGCCACGTCGGCCTTCAGCCGCTGGGTGGTGCCGAACGCCATCGAGGGCGAGACGTCGAGCACGATCCACGTCGTCAGCGTGCGCTCGGGCACCTGGAGGCGCACGTGAGGCTCGCCCGTGCGCGCGCTCGCGGCGGCGTCGAGCTGGCGCACGTCGTCGCCGATCACGTAGGGGCGCAGCTGCGCCAGCTCGGTGCCGCTGCCGATTCCCGCCGCGCGCCGGTCGCCCGGCAGCGCGCCGGCGGCATGCCGCGCCACGACGAGGTCGAGCGCGTCGAGCACGGCCGCCGGCATGCGTCCGGGGCCCTGGCGGGCGGCGGGCGGTCTGAGGACCGCGTCGCCATCGGCGCGCCGCTGCTCGCCCGCGGCGCGCGACCGTCCGCCGGCGGTCGGGCTCGCGGTCACGCCGCGGCCGCCCGGCGCTCGGCGCGCTTGACGTGGTCGGCCTCGGGCTCAGTCACCGCCGCCAGCACCTTGTCGAGGATGTCGTCGGCGCTGACACCGTCGCTGAGGGCGTCGTAGGAGAGCACGAGGCGGTGGCGCAGGACGTCGGCGGCCAGGTCGCGAACGTCGCCGCCGGTCACGTGCCCGCGCCCGCGCAGCAGCGCGAGCGCGCGCGCCGCCTGGACCATGCCGATCGGGCCGCGCGGGCTGGCGCCGTACTCGACGTAGGGGGCGATGTCGTCGAGGCCGTACTCGTGCGGGTTGCGGGTCGCGTCGGCCAGCGAGACCGCGTAGCCGATGACCTCGCGATCGACGAGCACGCCGCGGCAGGCCTGGGCGAAGCGCTCGAGGTGCTCGAGCGTGAGCCGCTCGCGCAGGTCGGCCTGCTCGCCGAGGCTGCGCCCCACGACGGCCGCCTCCTCGCCGAACGAGGGGTAGTCGACGACGATCTTCATCAGGAAGCGGTCGAGCTGCGCCTCGGGCAGCGGGTAGGTCCCCTCGTGCTCGATCGGGTTCTGGGTGGCCATGACGAGGAAGGGCAGCGGCACCGGATAGGCCGTGCCGCCGATCGTCACCTGGCGCTCCTGCATGACCTCCAGCAGGGCCGACTGGACCTTGGCCGGGGCGCGGTTGATCTCGTCGGCGAGCAGGAAGTTGCCGAACACGGGGCCGAGCTCGGTGTCGAAGCGGCCGGTGTCCGGACGGTAGATGCGCGTGCCCACGAGGTCGGCGGGCACGAGGTCGGGGGTGAACTGGATGCGCTTGAACGTGCCGCCGAGCACGTGCGCGAGCGTCCTCACGGTCAGCGTCTTGGCCAGGCCGGGCACGCCTTCCAGCAGCACGTGGCCGCCGGCCAGCAGGCTGACGAGCAGGCGCTCGAGCATCGCGTCCTGGCCGACGATGACGCGCTTGATCTCGTAGAGCGCCTCCTCGAGCGCCGCGCGCGGCTCCTCGCGTGAAGGGGTCTGGTCGTCGATCTCGGTCATGGGTTCCTTGCCTTCGTTGGTCAGATCAGCCGGCCGAACCAGCGCAGCGAGAGCGCGGCGCCGAGCAGGAGGAGAGCGAGGCCGCCGCCGGCGAAGCCGGCCGTGATCTCGCGCTTCTCGTTCTTGGTGCCGAGCAGCGAGCCCAGGTGCGCGTAGACGTCCTTGAGCTTGTCGGCGTCCGCGGCGGTGTAGGACTTGCCGCCCGAGGCCTTGGCCACCTCGGCCATCCCCTGCGGGTCGGGCGGCACCCGGCGCGTCTCGTTGCCGCCCTGGCCTCCCGGCCGCGGCACGGTGATCGTCCCCTGAGCGGTGCCCAAGGCGACGGTGTAGATGCGGATGTGCGCGCGGCGCGCGGCCTGGGCGGCGGCCACGGGGTCGACCTTGCCCGTCGCCGCGCCGTCGGAGATGAGCACGATCGCGCCGGGCGGGCGCTTGCCGCCGACGCCGGGGGCGCGGGTGAGGATGCGCGTGGCGCTTTGGATCGCCTCGCCCGTCCCGGTGCCGCCGCGCGGCGTGAGCTGGTCGAGCGCGGCGTCGATGGCGTCGCGATCGCGCGTCGGCGACGACAGCACGCGCGGCTTGCTGCTGAGCGCCATCACGCCGACGTTGACGCTCTTCGGCACCTGGCGCACGAAGCGCCGCGCGGCCGCCCGCGCCGCCTCCAGGCGCGTCGGCGGGACATCGGTGGCCGCCATCGACCCGCTGACGTCGGTCACCAGCATGATCGACGCGCGCTCGACCGGCACCGCGACCGTCTTCTGCGGGCGCGCGGCGGCGAGCACGAGCACGGCCAGCGCGGTGAGGAAGGCGAGCATCGGGAGGTGGCGACGCCAGCCGGGGCGCCGCGGGAGCACCGAGGCGCTCAACGCCGGCGCCGCGAAGGCGGCCGCCGCGCGGCGCCGGTTGCGCTGGACGGCGACGTAGAGGGCGATCAGCACCGGGACTGCCACGAGGCCGACGAGGACGAGGGGGGCGGCGAAGCTCACGGCGTGCGCGCGGGCCGGTTGCCCAGGGTGGCGCCCAGGCTGACCTCCTGGCCCGAGCGGTCGACGCGCATGTCGACGTGATCGCCGGGCTGCTTGCCGCTGATCAGGCGCGAGACGTCGTCGGGGTCGTCGACCGGCTGGCCGTCGATCTCGGTGATCACGTCCCCCGGGCTCAGGCCGGCACCGTCGGCCGGGCCGCCCGGCGTCACGCTCTGCACCTCGGCGCCGGCAGGGGCCGCGGGGTTCGTCGAATCGGAGGTCTCGACGCCCAACCACGGACGGGCGATGCGGTCGCCCTTCTTGAGGCGTGGCACGACCTCGCGCACGGTGTTGGCGGGCACCGCGAAGCCGATGCCGACGTTGCCCTGCGAGGCGCCCGACGTCGCGATCTGCGAGTTGACGCCGATGACCCGCGCGGTCTCGTCGAGCAGCGGGCCGCCGGAGTTGCCCGGGTTGATCGGGGCGTCGGTCTGGATGACCTCGTCGATCGAGAACCCGTTGGGCGCCGTGATGTGGCGCCCGATGCCGGAGACGATGCCCTCGGTCGCCGTGCGGTCCAGGCCGAAGGGGTTGCCGATGGCGATCGCGGTGTCGCCGACGCGCACCTGGCGGGAGTCGGCGAACTGGAGCGGCTTGGCGTTGCGCGGCGCGCTGGCGGGGTCGATGTGCACGACCGCCAGGTCGCTGGAGGGATCGCTGCCGGTGACCTCCCCGTCGATGCTGCGCCCGTCCTGGCCGAACTTGACCACGACGCGGTCGGAGTCGCCGACCACATGGGCGTTGGTGACCAGGGTGCCGTCCTGGTCGACGAGGAAGCCGGTCCCCGAGCCGCTCGGGGTGCGGATCGAGACCACGGCGGGGCTGGCCTGCGCGTAGATCTTGCCCGCCTGCGTCTGCCCCTTGTCGGGCTGCACGGGCTTGCCGGACACCGCGGGAAGGGGCGGCGGCGCGCTTGGCCCGCTGTCGGTGAGCAGTGCCCCGGCAGCGAAGGCGCCGCTGGCGATGGCGGCGGCGGCGAGCGCGACGAGCGCGACCGCGCGCATCGACATCGTCCGTCGCGGCGCACCCCTCGGGCTCCTCGCCTGCGCGCTCTCGCGCTCCGCGGCCGCGAGCGCGGCCCGCCGCCGCGCCGCCTCCTGCTCCGCGGCCTCGCGCGCCTGCTCAGACTCCAGGCGCCATTCACCAGTCCACAGATGCCGAGGGAACCTCATCGTCATAGGAGCGTAGGTCCCCGGTCGTCAGCTATCGGTAAAGCAGATGTCGCGGGCCGTCGCCCGCGCGGGCGGTGCGCCACTATTGGGCGATGATCTACGTCCCAGCCCGAGATCGCTACGACTCGATGCCCTACCGCCGCTGTGGGCGCAGTGGGCTGCAGTTGCCGGCCGTGTCGCTAGGGCTGTGGCAGAACTTCGGCAGCGATCGGCCGCTGGAGACGAGTCGTGCGATCGTGCGGCGGGCCTTCGACCTCGGGATCACGCACTTCGACCTGGCCAACAACTACGGGCCGCCGTACGGGTCGGCGGAGGAGACGTTCGGACGACTGCTCGAGCAGGACCTGCGGCCATGGCGCGACGAGCTCGTCATCTCGACCAAGGCGGGCTACGACATGTGGCCCGGGCCCTACGGCGATTGGGGCTCGCGCAAGTACCTGCTGGCCAGCCTGGATCAGAGCCTGAAGCGGATGGGGCTGGAGTACGTCGACATCTTCTACTCGCATCGCCTCGACCCCGACACGCCCCTGGAGGAGACCCTGGGCGCGGTCGACACGGCGGTGCGCCAGGGCAAGGCGCTCTACGCGGGCATCTCCTCCTACTCGGCCGAGCGCACCGAGGAGGCGATCGCCATCCTGCGCGACCTCGGGACGCCGCTGCTCATCCACCAGCCCTCCTACTCGATGCTCAACCGCTGGATCGAGCCCGACCTGCTCGATGTCCTCGGGCGCGAGGGCGTCGGCTGCATCGTCTTCTCGCCGCTCGCGCAGGGCATGCTCACCGATCGCTACCTCGGCGGCATCCCCGAGGACTCGCGCGCCGCGCGCGGCGGCTCGCTGTCGACGGACATGCTGAGCGAGGAGAACCTCGCCAGCATCCGCGCGCTCAACGAGATCGCCAAGGGCCGCGGCCAGACGCTGGCCCAGCTCGCCCTCGCGTGGACCCTGCGCGACCCACGCATCACCTCGACGCTCATCGGCGCCAGCAGCGTCGCGCAGCTCGAGGACAACCTCGGCGCGCTCCAACGCCTGGACTTCTCCGACGACGAGCTGGCCGAGATGGACCGCTACGCCGTCGACGCCGGGATCAACATCTGGGAGCGCTCGAGCTCGGCCTGACGCGGTCAGGCGGGATGGCCGGGCTCGATGCGCTTGGCCCGGTGGAAGGTGAAGTCGTCCTGCTCGCCGCTGCGAGCGGCGATCGGCGCGAGCAGGAAGGCGTCGTGGTCGCCGACCGGGATGCGCTCGAGCACGCGTCCCACGAACCAGTTCCGGCAGCGCTCGAGGATCGGCACCCCGCCAGGCCCGTCCTGCCACGCACACCGCGCGAACTTGTCGACCTCGTCGGCGGTCTGGCCGCCGAAGAGCTCGGCCAGGTCCTCGGCGTCGGCCGGGACGCAGTGCACGCCCAGCAGCTCGGCGTCGCGGCCGCGGCGGTAGGTGTGGTTGGCGTGCGAAAGGCAGACGAGGAAGCGCGGCGGATCGATGCTCGTCTGGGTGGCGAAGCCCACAAGGCAGCCCAGCGGCTCGTCGCCGGCGCGCGCGGTGACGATGAACATCGAGTACTCGAGGTGCCCGACCAGCGCGTTGAAGGCCGCATCGACGTCGTCGCTCACGCGGCCCGAGTCTGCCACAGCCGCGCCGCGGCGAGCCGGCTCGCCCGTCAGGCGGCTTCGGCGAGCTTCGCGCCCCGCCGGTCGGCGTACGCGAACGGGTGATGGAAGACGTCGAGCGCCCGCTGGCCGTCGCGGACCTCGATCGTGAACGCCTCTTCGGTCTTCGCGTCGTTGACGGTCACGATGACGCGGTTCTCGCGCGAGTTCCACAGCAGGCGCACGTCGATGCCGTCGCTGCTGCGGTGGTCCAGCTCGCGTATCAGGTGCGTCGTCGAACCGGTCATCCCGTCCAGTTATCGGGTCGGCGGTCCGTCACCTGTAGCCGCGGCTGATCGGCGGCGATACAGTCGGCCGTGCCATGAGCGTCGCGGATCTCCTGGCGGAGCACGGCTCGCCGTTGTGGCTGGCGAACCTCGACGTCGTTCGCGATCGCGCACGCGCCTTCGCGGCCGCCTGGCGGTCCGCGTGGCCGGACGTCGAGATCGCGTACTCGCACAAGGCCAATCGGCTGCCCGCCATCCTGCGCACGGTCGGCGAGGAGGGCATCGGCCACCAGGTCGCCTCGGAGGCCGAGTACCGCGTCGCGTGCTCCGTCGCCGATGCCGATGGGCGCTCGATCGTGGTCCAGGGGCCGGCCAAGCCGCCGGAGCTGCTCGAGCGCGCGGCCGCCGACGGCGCGCTCGTCGTGGCCGACAGCCTGGCCGAGCTGCGGCGCCTCGCCGCGGCGGGCGTGACCCGCGTCGGGGTGCGCGTGAGCCTTCCCGGCGTCGGCCACGGCACGAGCCACTTCGGGGTGCCGATGTCCGAGGTGCCGATGGCGCCGCGCCACGCAGCCGCCGTGGGCCTGCGCATCGAGACGCTCGCGGTGCACCTCGTGTCCGCCGGCTTCGACACGCCGCTGTCGGCCGAGGCGCGCCTGGCCAGCCACGTGGTCGTGCGCTGGCCGCAGCCCCCGGAGCGCTTCGCCACCGCCGCGCGGATGCTCGCCGGCCTGGCGGGCCGCATGGGCGTGCCGGTGATCGACGTCGGCGGCGGCTTCCCGCCCGCGCCCCGCGAGGCCCTGTACGCGCGCGCGATCGCGGGCGCCGTCGGCGGGGCCGGCTTCGAGGGCCGCGTGCTGGTCGAGCCCGGCCGCGCGCTGGTGGCCGACGCCGTCGACCTCGCCTGCACGGTGACCGCCGTCAAGCGCCTGCCCGACCGCCGGCGCTGCGTCGTGCTCGACGCCGGGATGAACCTGCTGCCCGGAACGCTCTTCGCCTGGCCGCGGATCGAGGCACCCGGGGTCCCCGACCCCGACGCGCCGCCCTCCCCGCCCGTGCTCGTCACCGGACCGCTGTGCACGAACGTCGACGTCCTGCACCCGGCCGCCGACCTCGGGGCGGTCAGCGAGGGCGACGCCATCGTCGTTCGTGGGGTCGGCGCCTACCAGCAGAGCCAGTCCACCCAGTTCGGCGATCTGCGCCCGGCCGTGGTGGCGCGCGACGACGGCCACTGGCGCCTGTGCAGCCGGCGCGAGAGCGTCGACGACCTGATCGCCGCGGACCTGGGCGCCGACGTGGCGCAGGCGACGCGCTAGCGCGTGGCGCGACGCAGCGCGGGCATCGTGCTGCACCGCGACGGCCCGCGCGGCCGCGAGGTGCTGCTCGTCCATCCCGGCGGGCCGTTCTGGGCCAAGAAGGACCTTGGCGCGTGGTCGATCCCCAAGGGCGAGTACGACGAGGGCGAGGATGCGCTGGCCCACGCGCTGCGCGAGTTCGAGGAGGAGACCGGGACACGCCTGGAGGTCTCCGATCCCGTCGAGCTCGGCAGCATCGTGCAGCGCGGCGGCAAGCACGTTACGGCGTGGGCGGTGGCCGGCGACCTCGACCCGGCGTCGGTGCGCAGCAACACGTTCACGATGGAGTGGCCGCCGCGCTCGGGCCGCCAGGCCGAGTTCCCCGAGGTCGACCGTGCCGGGTGGTTCGGCGTCGACGAGGCCCGCGAGAAGCTCGTGCCCGCGCAGGTCGAGCTGGTCGACCGGCTCGTCGAGCGCGTGGCCAGCGCCTAGACTCGATCGCATGTCCGGCGACGAGTACCTGCTCGACACCTCCGTCGTGCGCGCGTTCGTCGGCGGCGTGCGACGCGCCATGGCCGACGCGGGCTCGCCCGAGCAGGCGTGCGCCGCGATCCACCCCTTGTTCGCCGAGCTGCTCGCCGATCCGCGATGGCTGCCCGAGCGCTTTCAGGAGGGCGATCCGCAGAGCGGCATGGGCGGGGGCATCGGGCAGTGGCTGCTCTACCGCGCCGAGGACCGCTCGCTGTCGCTCTTCTCGCTCGTGGTGCCCTCGGGGGCGCGGACGCCGGTCCACGACCACCTCGCCTGGGGCCTCGTGGGGCTCTACCGCGGGACGCAGGACGAGGAGATCTACGCCGCGCGCGACGGCGCCCTGGAGCTCGTGGAGAGCCGCGCGCTTGCGCCGGGCGACTTCTACTCCCTCATCCCGCCGGCCGACGACATCCACCGCGTCTGCACCACCTCGCCCGAGACCTCGGTCTCGATCCACCTGCTGACCAACGACACCGGGTGCGTCTGGCGCCACGCCTACGACACGGACTCCGGCGCGCGGACGCCGTTTCGCTCCGGCTACGTCAACGTCCTGTGCGAGGACGAGGGCTGACGGCGCTCATGGACGCCTATCTGGCCATCGTCAGCAAGCGCGAGGTGCGCAACTACGCCGATCGCCCCCTCGCCGACGACGCCGTGCGCCGCATCCTCGAGGCCGGCCGCGTCGCCGGCAGCTCGCGCAACCGCCAGGCGCGCCGCTTCATCGCCCTGCGCGACAAGGCGCTCATCGAGCGCGCGGCCGCTGGCGTCTACGCGCCGCAGAACCTCCTCGGCGCCGCGCTCGTCGTCGCGATCCTCACGCGCGGCAAGGGGCCGACCTCCTTCGACGCCGGCCGCGCGGCGCAGAACATGATGCTGGCCGCCTGGAACGAGGGCATCGGCTCCTCCCCCAACGGCATCGCCGACGCCGAGGTCCTCGCTGAGGTCCTGGGCCCGGCCGAGGACGAGAGCCTCGTGATCCTCCTCAGCTTCGGCTATCCCGCCCGTCCAACGGACCCCGAGCGCCGCTCGCCGCAGGAGTGGATCGAGCGGGCCGATCGCCTGCCGTTCGACGAGGTCGTCGAGCTGCGGTAAGAGCCACCGCGGCCGGGGTCGTCCGCTAGGAGCGGCGCGTGGGTGCGTGCTCGCGCGGCGGGGCGCCGGCGTGCGGGCTGTCCTGCTCGGCCTCCGCGACCCAGCGGAAGCGGCGCGCGTACCAGCGGCGCTCGTCGTAGTCGACGCCCTTGGCCCGCAGCGGTCGCCACCCATTCGCGCGCAGCTCCTTCGCCAGCTGCCTGACCGCCGACTGGGCCTCCCGGCTGTCCTCGTCGGGCGGCGAGAGCCCGCGCCAGTCGATGCGCGGCGAGCGGGCCAGCCGGCGCTCGGCCCCGTCGGGGTCCGTCATCACCGCGTAGAAGCGCTCGGCGCGCCGGCTCCAGCGAACCTGGCACACCGGGCCGTGGCGCGAGGGGGCCGGGCCGCTCGGCTCGCGGCGCGAGTCCGTCGGGGCCGCGCCGCTCGGCTCGTGTCGCGTCGAGCGCTCCGGCTGCGGCGGGATGACGACCAGGGACGGGCGCACCCGGTCGGCCGGCCTCGGCTGCGGTGGACGCTCTCGTGGCTGCGCGCGCGTGGGCGGCCAGAACAGCTCGCCGGGCAGCTCCTGCACGGGCGCCTCGGACTCGACTGCCGCACGCCGAGCGCGCCTCGCGACGTGCGCGTCGTACAGCCGCAGGACCAGGGCGACGAACGCGGCACCGGCGGCCGCGGCGCCGAGGAGCAGGATCCACGACGGCCCGGAGGCCGTCGCGTGCGGCGCCAGCGCAGGCGCGTCGGGCGTCGTCGCGGTGTCCGCAGCCGCGCTCGCCGCCGCCAGCCCGTCCAAGGCACAGACGACGACTATGGCCAGACCGGTCCGGCGCCAGATCCTGGCCGCCAATCGCGGCGCGCTGTCCCGAAGCACAGGTCCCCCCTGTCTTTCAAGTCCAGGTCCCCTTCAGCGCTCAGCTTAGCTTCCAGCGGCAGCGACGGCGCGCCGAACGGGCCCGCTCAGGCGGTGCTTGGCAGCCGCCGGTGCGCCGCGAGCAGCTCCAGCACGGCGTCGTGCGGCAGCGCCTCGGCCACGCGCCCGTCGCGGCCCTCAGTGCGCTCCGCGCTCCACAGGGCGTTGAGGACGGCCTCCTCGGTCGCGTCGACCGTCGCCGCGAACAGGGCGTCGAGGTCGCCGTCGGGGATGGTCGCGACGGCGGTGCGGCCGCGGCGCTCGCGAGGCTGGCGGCAGCTGGTCGACACGGCGAGGAAGATCTCGCCGCTCGCATGGTGCGCGACGGACCCGGTGCGCGCCAGCCCCAGGCCGGCGCGGCGGGCGACGCGCGTCAGCGCCGGCGAGAGCAGGGGAGCGTCGGTCGCGAGCACGACGATGCAGCTTCCGGCCGGTCGCGACCGCGCGCCGCGTCCTCCCAGCAGGCGCCCGACCGGCACGCCGTCGATGCGCAGCTCGCGGCGCTCGCCGAAGTTGGCCAGGACGAGCGCGCCCACGACGGCGTCGAGCTCCGGCACGAGCCGGCTCGCCGAGCCGATCCCGCCCTTGAAGCCGAAGCAGACCATGCCGGTGCCCGCGCCCACCGCGCCCTGCGCGCCGGTGCCGGTGCCGGTGCCCGCGCCCACCGCGCCCTGCGCGACGGCACTCGCGTCCTCGAGGGCGCGGCCCGCGTCGGCGGCCTCCACCTGAACGACCCGCGCATCGTTGAGCCAGCTGTCGTCGCATTCGCCCACGACGGGGATGACGACGTCGTCGACGCCGACGGCGGGATCGGCCGCCACCGCCGCCGCGACGGCGCCGTCGAGCACGCGCCCCACCGACATCGTGGCCGTCAGGTAGATCGGCGTCTCGAGCATCCCCCACTCGGCGATCTGCACGGCGCCCGTCAGCTCGCCCGCGCCGTTGAGCACCGCCACGCCCGCAGCCAGCGGCTCGGCGAACAGGGTCTCCGGCGGCGCCGGCGCGATCGCCGTCACGCCGGTGCGCGCGATGCCGCGCCCGGCCGGCGGCTCGGGCTCGTCGCGCACCACGGTGACGTGGCCGACGCCCACCCCGGCCACGTCGGCGATCGAGTTGCTCGGGCCCGCGTCGAGCTCGCCGATGCGCAGGCCGTGCGCGCGCAGAGTGTGGCCGGCGTCCATCCGGTGGACGCTATCCGGGCACAGCCCCGGGCGCCCGCCGGCCTTCGCCCGGATACGCTCGCGCCTCATGGCCCTCGCACTGCCCGTCGTCTGGAGCGATCGGCACCGACTCCATGACCCGGGCGGTGAGGTCTGGATCGGCCTGCGCATCCCCGGCACCGAGCTGCCCGAACGCGCCGAGCGCATCCGCGCGACGCTGGCCGAGGCGGGCGCGCGCCTCGTCGCCGCGCGCGAGCAGCCCGACGACGCCGTGCTGGCCGTCCACGACCGCGCCCTCACCGAGTACCTGGCCGCTGCCTGGCGCGACTGGGAGGCGACCGGGCTGCCGGTCGACCCCGGCCAGGACCGCGTCGTCCCCTACGTCTTCGCCCACCCGAGCCTGGCCGCCGATCGTGCGCCCGCCGTTCCCACCGCGCCCTCCGCGCGCGCCGGCTACTTCGCTTACGACACGATGACCCTCATCGGCCCCGGCACGTGGGAGGCGGCGCGCGCCGCGGTCGACGTCGCCGTCACCGCCGCAGACCTGGTCCTCGCGGGGGCCCCCGCCGCCTACGCCTGCTGCCGACCGCCCGGCCACCACGTGACCCGCACGTCCTTCGGCGGCTCGTGCTACCTCAACAACTCGGCCGCCGCCGCCGCGCACCTGCTGGCGGGCCTCGGCGCCCCGGTCGCCGTCATCGACGTCGATGCCCACCACGGCAACGGCACGCAGGCGGTCTTCTACGACCGCGCCGACGTGCTCGTGGGCTCGGTGCACGTCGACCCCGGCGCCGGATGGTTCCCTCATTTCCTGGGCTTCGAGGACGAGACGGGGGCGGGCGCCGGCGAGGGTGCCAACCGCAACAGCACGCTGGCGCCGGGGACCGGCGACGACGGATGGGTGCCCGCCGTCGAGGCGCTGGCGGCGTGGGCCGCCGAGGCGCGCGCCCTGGTCGTCGCGCTCGGCGTCGACGCCGCCGGCGGCGACCCCGAGAGCCCCTTGAACGTCACCCCGGCCGGCTTCCGCGCCGCGGGCCGCGCGCTGGGCGCGCTCGGCCTGCCGACGGTCGCCGTCCAGGAGGGCGGGTACGACCTCGACGCGATCGGAGAGCTGGTGCACGAGTTCCTGACGGGCCTGGAGGAGGGCGCGAGTGGCTGAGTCGATCTGGGTGGGCAAGGACGAGCACGAGGGCCTGCGCGCGCAGCCGCGCAAGGACGTCCAGCCGCCCGCGCACTGGCGCCTGGAGGCCATCGCGCACACGCCGCGCCCGCGCTCGCTCACCGTGCGCGGCAGCCAGGCCGTCTTCATCGAGGACGGTGGCGACACCTCCGACGTATGGCTGCTCGACCTCGACCATCCCGGCGCTCCGCAGCGGCTGACCGCCGGGCGCGAGCCGGCGCCCTACTGGGAGGACACCGAGCCGCGCCTCTCGCCCGACGGCGCCACCGTCGCCTACGCCGATGCCGGCCACGTGTGGCTCGTCCCCACCGCCGGGGGCCCGCCGCGCCGGCTCGTCGAGGGCTCGGGCCCGGTGTGGATCGATGACGCCCGGCTCGTCATCAGCGTGGAGCGCGACGACACCACGCGTCTGGCCGTCGTCGACGTCGCCGACCCGTGGCCGCGGCGCCTGGCCGTCGCGCACGGCGCGGTGGACGAGCGCGGCGACGAGGGCGAGGCGGCGGTCTCGCCCGACGCCACCGCGGTCGCCTACACCTTCACCCCGCGCGGTGACCTCAACCGCTCGGAGATCCGCGTCGCGGCGCTCGACGGCGGCGAGGTGCGAGCGCTGACCGGGACGCCGCGGATGCACGACGGCGCCCCGGCGTGGTCGCCCGACGGCGCGAGCATCGCCTACGTCTCGGAGCGCAGCGGCTTCTACGAGCTCCACCTCGTCGGCGCCGACGGCAGCGACGACCGCCAGCTGACCAGCGCGCAGGCCGACCACGCAGAGCCCGAATGGCACCCCGATGGCACGCGCCTGGTCGCCGTACGCGGTGAGCGCAACCGCTTCGGCCTCGTCGTCGTCGACACGTCGAGCGGAGAGGCCGAGGTCGCCGCCGAGGGCGGAAGCTGGAGCTACCCGCACTGGACGCCGGCCGGCGAGATCGTCGGCGCCTACGAGGACCACGCCACCCCGCCCGAGCTGCGCGTCGCGCCGGCACACGACCGCGCCGCGGCCGAGCCAGCGGCCGCGCCCGACCGCGCCGCGCGTCAGCCACGGCCCGCCTCCGGGCGCGCCCTCCACGCCCCCGCTCCGCGCGGCATCCGCCGCGCGCCCCACGCCACCCTCGAGGAGGTCAGCTTCGCCTCGCTCGACGGCCTGGAGATTCCGGGCTTCCTGCTGCGCCCCGCCAACGCGTCGGCGCAGGAGCGCGTGCCCGCGGTCGTCTACCCGCACGGCGGGCCGACCGACGCCTACCGCGACGACTGGGACGGCCACGCGCAGTTCTTCGTCGACAAGGGCTACGCGTGGCTGGCCCCCAACTTCCGCGGCTCGACCGGCTACGGGCGCGACTACGAGCGCGCCAACCACGGCGTGTGGGGCGTGAAGGACACGCAGGATTGCCTGGCCGCCGCGGACTTCCTGCGCACGCTGGACTGGATCGACGGCGACCGCCTGGCCATCGTCGGCGGCAGCTATGGCTCCTACATGGCACTGCTCTGCGTCACCGACGACCCCGAGCGGCGCTTCCGCTGCGCGGTCACCAAGTACGGCGACTGCGACCTCGTCACCTCGTGGTCGCAGGGCGATCGCGAGGGCGTGCAGGACCTCGAGCGCATGATGGGACCGCCGTCGGTGGCCCGCGAGGCCTACGTCGCCGGTTCCGCCTTCCCGCGGCTCGCGAACCTCCAGGCGCCGCTGCTCATCGCCCACGGCGAGCGCGACGAGCGCGTCAGCCCCAAGCAGTCCGAGCAGCTCGTGGCCGAGCTGCGGCGCCTCGGCGGCAAGACCTTCGAGTACGTCACCTACCCGACCGAGGGCCACGGCTTCCTGCGCGCCGAGCCGCAGCTCGACTTCTACCGGCGCCTCGAGCGCTTCCTCGACTGGCACCTGATGTGACTTGGCACTTGAGCACGGGCCCTGAGATAGTCGGGCCTTGCCTAGGAACATAGGAGGAGGGCGAGCGTGAGGACGATCGGACGCAGACTGGCCGCCTGGGCCGCGCTGCTCGCCCTGGCGGGCGCCGTCGCGGCGACACCGGCGGGGGCGGCCACCAAGCCGGTCGTCTTCAACGTCGGCAACACGCAGGGCATCGACACCATGAACCCGGTCGTCGGGGTCACGGTGGCCGCCTACGAGGCGTGGAACATGCAGTACGCCACGCTGACCGACAAGTCGCCGAAGGACTTCTCGACGATCCCGGGCCTGGCGGAGTCGTGGAAGGGCTCGCCCGACAAGCGCACCTGGACCTACACCATGCGCGCCAACCTCAAGTGGTCGGACGGCCAGCCGCTGACCGCCGAGGACGTGGCCTACACGGTCAACCGCGCCCGCAAGGAGGAGTGGCTGAACTACACCTCCGTGGTGGCCAACCTCACGGCGAAGGCGCAGGACGACCGCACGCTCGTCGTCACCACCTCGGTGCCCGATCCCAAGCTCCCGACGCTCGACGTCTACGTGCTGCCCAAGCACATCTGGGAGAAGCAGGACGCCAAGTCGGTCACGAAGTACGACGCGCTGGACGGCGTCGGCTCGGGTCCGTTCACGCTCGAGCACTTCGAGAAGGGCCAGTTCGCGCGCTTCAAGGCCAACCCGTACTACTACGCCGGCAAGCCCGCCGTCGACCGCGTCGTGCAGCGCAAGTTCGACAACCCCGACGCGATGGTCGCCGCGCTCAAGCGCGGCGAGATCGACGCCGCGGAGGACGTGCCGGGCACCGCCTTCCACCAACTCGAGAAGGATCCGAGCATCGTCACCGTCCAGGGCTACCAGGGCGCGATGACGGAGTTCGCCATCAACGGCGGCGCCGGGCTGAAGAAGCCGCACCCGGCCCTGCTCGACCTGCGCGTGCGCCAGGCCATCGCCCACGCGATCGACAAGAAGACGATCGTCAACCGGGTCCTCGCCGGCCTCGGCAAGCCGGCCGACACGCTCAGCGTCTCCCCCGACCCCGAGTGGTCGCCGCAGATCCCGGCCGAGCAGCAGCTCGACTTCAACCTCGACAAGGCCAGGCAGATCCTCGACGACGCGGGCTACAAGGACACCAACGGCGACGGCATCCGCGAGATGCCCGGCGGCGGGCGCCCGCTGAGGTTCCGTTACGCCGTGCGGTCGGAGGGCGACACCGGACCGGCCACGGCCGAGCTCATCACCGGCTGGCTGCGCCAGATCGGGATCGCGACCACGCAGAAGGTCTACGACGACAGCCGCCTGACCGAGGAGATCGGCAAGGGCAACTACGACCTCTTCGTGTGGGGCTGGGTGCCGTTCGTCGACCCCGACCCGATGCTCTCCTACTTCACGTGCGACCAGGTCTCGAAGGACCCCAAGGACCCGACGAACTACTACAACGACGCGAGCTGGTGCGACAAGCAGTACGACGCGCTCTACAAGCAGCAGAAGGTCGAGGTCGACAAGGCCAAGCGCGTCGAGATCGTGCACCAGATGCTGACGCGCTTCCACGACGCCGCCGTCTACGACGTCCTCTACGTCTACCCCGACCTGCAGGCCTACCGCAAGAACCGCTTCACCGGCTGGATCCGCCAGCCCGAGAAGACCGGTCCGGTGCTGTTCTCCAACTCCTCGCCGACCTACGCGAGGCTCAAGCCGGTCGTCGCCGGCGCCAGCGGCGGAGGAGGCGGTGACGGAGGCGGCGGCAGCGGCGGGATGATCGCGATCATCGTCGTCGCCGTGGTGGTCCTCGGTGCCGGCGGGCTCTGGGCGATGCGCCGGCGCACCGCCGACGAGCGCGAGTGAGCGCCCGCTTCGTCAGCGCCAAGGTCCTGGGCTCGCTGGCGACGCTCGCCTTCGTCGTCTGCTTCAACTTCTTCCTGTTCCGGATCGTCGAGGGCGATCCGGTCGCCAACCTCTTTCGCGGGCGCAACCTCAGCCAGAGCCAGCGCGCGGAGCTGACCAAGCAGTTCGGCCTCGACGGCTCGACCGGCACGCAGTTCGTGCGCTACCTGCAGCAGACGGCGTCGCTGAACCTCGGGCGCTCCTACAGCAACAACCAGCCGGTGGTCGACGAGATCCGCCGCAAGGCGGGCCCCACGATCGCGCTCGTGGGGATCTCGACGCTGCTCTCGACGATCTTCGGCGTGCTGCTCGGCATCGCCGCGGCGTGGCGAAGACGCACCAAGGCCGACTACTCGATCACGAGCTTCACCATGGCGACCTACTCCATGCCCGACTTCTGGCTGGGCATGCTGCTGCTGACGGGCTTCGCGGTCGGGCTGGGCTGGTTCCCCGTGGGCGGCATCGTCGACCCCAACTCCGACGCGACCGGTCTGGCCAAGCTCGCCGACCAGGCCAAGCACATGTTCCTGCCGGCGCTCACGCTCACGCTCGCCTACCTGGGCGAGTACGCGCTGGTCATGCGCTCCTCGCTGGTGGAGACGATGCGCGAGGACTACCTCGTGCTCGCGCGGGCGAAGGGCCTGCGCGACATCCTCGTGCGCAACCGCCACGCGGTGCCCAACGCGCTGCTGCCGGTGGTGACCCTGAGCGCTATCAACTTCGGCTTCGTGCTCGCGGGCGCGATCGCGGTCGAGGCGATCTTCTCCTGGCCCGGCCTGGGACTGGCCACCTTCGACGCGCTCCAGGGCCCCGACCTGCCGATGCTCCAGGGCCTGTTCCTGCTCTTCAGCGCCGCCGTCATCGCCGCCAACCTCGTCGCCGACCTGCTCTACGGCTACCTCGACCCGCGGGTACGGACGCGATGACAGCGCGTCATCGCTCGCCCGTCGCGACCGGCCGCTTCGACAGGGAGCGCGCGCGATGAGCTCCGTCGCGGTCCCCTCCGCTCGCCGGATCACGTGGTCGCGTCGGCGGCGCGCGGTCGCTCAGGCCTGGGCCGAGTACCGCCGCCACGCCCCCGGCATGATCGGGCTGGCCATCCTGGCCGCCGCCGTGGCGATGGCGCTGGCGGCGCCGCTGCTCGCCGACCCGGCGGGACAGCACGCCGTCAACACGACCGCCAACCCCGCGTGGGCGAACCCGTCGAAGTTCGGCCCGCTGGGGACCGACCACCTCGGCCGGAGCATCATGACCCAGTTCATATGGGGCGCACGGATCAGCCTGCTCGTCGGGCTGGCGGCGACGGTGCTGGCCATGCTCATCGGCTCGGTCGTCGGCATCGCGGCGGGTTTCTTCGGCGGCTGGTTCGAGGCCGTGCTCATGCGCCTGACGGAGTGGTTCCTCGTCATCCCCTTCCTGCCGCTGGCCATCGTGCTCGCCGCGATCCTCGGCCCGTCGGTGGAGAACATCATCCTCGTGATCGGGATCACCTCCTGGCCGTTCCCGGCGCGGCTGATCCGCGCGCAGGTGCTGACGCTGAAGGAGCGGCTGTACGTCGATCGCAGCCGGGCGCTCGGCGCCTCGAACTGGCACCTGATGACCCGTCACGTGCTGCCCAACGTCTCCGGGCTGATCATCGCCAACACGACGCTGACCGTGCCGGTGGCGATCCTGTCGGAGACGACGCTGTCCTTCCTCGGGCTGGGCGACCCCTCGCGCGCCTCGTGGGGCAAGATGCTCCAGGAGGGCTTCGCTGCCGGTGCGCTGACCCAGCAGGCGTGGTGGTACTACGCGCCGCCGGGCGTCGGGATCATGCTCGTGGTGCTCGCCTTCACGCTGTGCGGCCAGGCGCTCGAAGAGGTCCTCGACCCGCGACTCAGGGATCAGCGGGCATGAGCGCCGCCCCCGACCGGTCAGGACTCCCGCTGCTCTCGGTGCGCGACCTGCACGTCACCTATCCGTCGCGCAGCGGGCCGGTGCCGGCGGTGCGCGGCGTCGACATCGACCTTGCCGTGGGCGAGACGCTGGGCCTGGCGGGCGAGTCGGGCTGTGGCAAGTCGACGCTGGCCGGCGCGCTGCTGCGCCTGCTGCCGCGGGGCACGGAGGTGAGCGGCCAGGTGCTGTTCGACGGCGAGGACGTGCTCACGATGCGGCCCGGGCGCCTGCGCGCCGTGCGCTGGACCGACATGGCCATCGTCTTCCAGGGCGCCCTGCACACGCTCAACCCGGTGCAGCGCGTGGGGCGGCAGATCGGCGAGGCGATTCGCCTGCACTCCCCGCGCACGAGCGGTTCTGCGGTGTCGTCGCGGGTCGGTGAGCTGCTGGAGCTCGTGGGCCTCCCCGCGCGCCGGGCGCGGGACTACCCGCACCAGCTCTCGGGCGGCCAGCGCCAGCGCGTGCTGATCGGGCTGGCCCTGGCCTGCGAGCCGCGGCTGCTGATCGCCGACGAGCCGACGACGGCGCTCGACGTCATGGTCCAGGCCCAGGTCCTGCGGCTGCTCGAGGACCTCCAGCAGCGCTTCGGGCTGGCGGTCGTCTTCATCACGCACGACCTGTCGACGCTGGCCGCGGTGTGCCGGCGGATCGCCGTCATGTACGCCGGGCTGATCGTCGAGGAAGGGCCCAGCCAGGCGGTGTTCGAGGCCCCCGCCCACCCCTACACGCGCGCCCTGGCCGCGGCCTTCCCGGTCATCGGCGACCCCGCCTTCCGGATGAACCCGTCGGGCGTGGCCGGCGACCCGCCCGATCCTCGCGAGCTGCCGTCGGGGTGTCCGTTTCATCCGCGCTGCCCGGCCGTGGTCAAGCCGTGCTCGTCGATCAAGGTGCAGCTGTGGCCGGCGGGGCCCGAGCGCGGGGCGGCGTGCGTGCACGTGCCCGGGTCGGGGGTGCCGGTATGACGGCCGCACCGCTGCTCGAGGTCCGCGACGTGCGCGTCGAGTTCCCCGGCCGCGCCGGCGTCGCGCGGGCCGTGGACGGCGTGGACCTCCAGATGCGCGCGGGCGAGATCGTCGCGCTGGTCGGGGAGTCGGGATGCGGCAAGACGACGCTGGCGCGCACGATCGTGGGGCTGCAGCGGCCGGCCGCCGGGGAGGTGCTCCTGAACGGCGCGCCGCTTCGCTACGGCCGGCGCGCGCTGCGCGCGCACCGCCGCGCCGTGCAGATGGTCTTCCAGGACCCGACCGGTGCGCTCAACGCGCGCCAGACGCTCTACGAGGCCGTGGCCGAGGGCGTGCGCATCCAGGGCCTGCCGGGCGACGAGGAGCAGCTCGTGGCCGAGGCGCTCTCGCGCGCGGGGCTGCGCCCGCCCGAGCGCTTCTTCGCGCGGTACCCGTACGAGATCTCCGGCGGCCAGCGCCAGCGCGTGATCATCGCCGGTGCGATGGTCCTCAACCCCAGCCTGCTGGTGGCCGACGAGCCGGTGTCGAGCCTCGACGCCTCGGTGCGCGGGGAGATCCTGGCGCTGATGCTGCGCCTCGTGCGCGAGACGCACGTCGGCATCCTCGTCGTCACCCACGACCTCGGGCTGGCGTGGAACGTCGCCGATCGGGTGGCCGTCATGTACCTGGGACGGATCGTCGAGCAGGGCACGACGGAGGAGATGCTGACCGCCCCGCGCCACCCCTACACCCGCGCCCTGCTCAGCGTGGTGCCGGAGATCGCGCACGTGGAGCCGCAGATCCTCACCGGCGAGGCGCCCGATCCGACGCGCATCCCCTCGGGCTGTCGCTTTCATCCGCGCTGCCCGCTGGTGGCGAGCGGCGAGGCGCAACGGCTGGGGATCGAGGAGCGCTGTCGCGGTGAGGACCTCGGCCTGGCGCCGGTGCCCGACGCGCCCGCCGGCTCGGACCAGGTCGTGGCCTGCCACGCCGTCGCGGCCGCCACAATGGCGGCCTCGCCATGACGGCCACGCTCCCCTACAGCTGGTACACGGACCCCGAGATCCTGGCCGCGGAACGCGCGCGCCTGTTCGCTTCGGCCTGGCACTACGCCGGTCACCTCGGCCTGGTCGCCGAGCCCGGCTCGTACTTCACGTGCCGCGCGGGCGAGGTGCCGATCGTCGTCGTGCGCGACCGCTCCGGCGAGCTGCGCGCCCTCGTCAACGTCTGCCGGCACCGGGGAGCCGAGGTCGTCTCGGGGGCGGGGCCCTGCACGACGCTTCAGTGCCACTACCACGCGTGGACCTACGGCCTCGACGGCGCGCTGCGAGCGGCGCCGCGCGCGGACGACGATCTCGACCGCGCCGCCCTGTCCTTGCGCCCCGCCGCGATCGACACCTGGGGGCCGTTCGTCTTCGTCCACGCCTCCGACGACCCGCCGCCGCTGGCCGACACGCTCGGCGAGCTGCCCGACATCGTCGCGCGCGGCGGACTCGACGTCGACGCGCTGGTCTTCCACCACCGCGCCGAGTACACGCTCGAGGCCAACTGGAAGGTCGCGGTCGAGAACTACCTCGAGTGCTACCACTGCGCCGTTGCGCACCCGGGCTTCAGCGACGTCATCGACGTCGACCAGGAGGCCTACGGCCTGGAGAGCCACCCGACGTTCGCCAGCCACTACGCGCGCGTGCGCGAGCAGCCGCGCGGAGCGCACTACGACGCCGCGGGGATCGACGGCCAGTTCCACCTCGTTTGGCCGTCGCTGAAGGTCAACGTCATGCCGGGTCGGCCGAACCTCTCGCTCGGCCCCCTGACGCCGGTGGCGCCGGGGCGTACGGAGGGCGTGCTCGACTACTTCTTCGCGCCGGGCGAGGACCCGGCGTGGATCGCGGACTACCTGGAGCTCGACGAGCAGGTGGGCGTGGAGGACGGATCCCTCGTGGAGTCCGTCCAGCGCGGCATGGCCTCCGGAGTGCTGGCGCACGGCGAGCTGATGCTGCCCAGCGAGGGGCTGATCGCGGCCTTCCAGCGCTGGGTCGCGGACGGCCTTCAGACGCCGTCGCGCGGGAAGGTCAGCGTCCAGGAGCGCGACCGGATCGGCTCGTCGCCCTCGTAGGCGTCGAGCTGGTGCGTGACGACGAACTCGGTCGCGGTCGCGGTCATCTCGCTGTCGGTCTCCACGCGCGTGCGCCACGCCGCGCGGCTCAGCGCCGAGCTGCACTGCACGCGCACGCTCGCCGACAGCGGGTCGCCGTCGGCGATGCGGTAGGTCGTGACGTGCGTGTCGTCCATCTCGATCCCGCTGTCCTTCAGGCGCCGGTGGCCGCCGACGTCCCACTCGAAGCGCAGCGCGTCAGCCGTGCGGCGCCGGCTCGTCCTGCCCGGTGTGATGGTCTCGACCTCCAGCGGCGCCGACCACTCGGGCGGGCCGAAGTCCGGTGGCTCGTCAGCGCGCGCTGCGCGCGTGGGCAGACGCAGGTGGGCGTCGTGCAGGGTCAGCGTGACCGGCTCGGGCGAGGGCCACGCCCACGGCCAGTAGGCGGTCGAGAGCGCGACGCGCAGCCGGTGGCCGGCGGGCACGCGCTGCGCGATCGCATCGAGCCTCACCGCCACCTCGTAGCGCTGTCCGGGCGTCAGCGGCTTCGGCTCGGCGTGCCCGTCGCGGTGCGTGAGGTTGAGCACGCCGCGCGTGATGAGCAGCGACGCCCCGTCGGGCGCGACGTCGCACAGCCGCACCGCGACGAGCGCGCTCGGCCGGTCCACCTCGAGCCCGAGCCGCGCGTCGGCGAAGCCCACGATCTCGATCGCCTCGGCCAGCGGCTCGGAGGTGAAGGTCAGCGACCGCTCGTCCTCGGCGCGCTGATCTCCCGCCCAGTCGCCGTCGCCGCCGTCGGCGCACCACGCGCCCGCGTCGAGGCCGGTCGACTCGAGGCTCCGGTGCGCCACCGGCTCGGGCGACCCGAAGTCCCACTCCCACGCCGTGGCCTCGGGTGGCGGCCAGTCGGCCTCGGCCACCCAGCGCCCGGGCCGCTGCGTGTAGTGGGTCGCGGGCGCCACCGGCTCCTGCAGCCACAGGCGCAGCAGCGGCTCGTCCATGATCCCCGTGTCCACGCCCTTCAGGTGCTGGTCGAACCAGCGCAGGCACTCCTGGAGGAACCCGATCGTCGGCCCTGGCTGGGCGTCCTGCGGAAAGGCGTGCGACCACGGCCCGATGAGGCCCTTGCGCGGGCCGGGCAGGCCCTCCATGAGCCGCGGGACGGCGTTGGAGTAGCCGTCGGCCCAGCCCCCGATCGCGTAGACGGGCGCCTCGATCGCGGCGTAGTCCTCGCACACCGAGGCCTGGCGCCAGTAGTCGTCGCGCCGCTGGTGCGCCAGCCACGCCTCGACGAAGGGAGGCGTGTTATCCAGGCGCGCAAGCCACGTTTCGCGCCAGCCGTCGCCCACCGCTTGCGGATCCGGCGGCAGCGCGTTGCCGGTGAGCATCGTCGCCGCCCACGGCAGCATGTCGACGGCGAGCACGCAGCCACCGACGTAGTGCACGTCGTCGGCGTAGCGGTCGTCGCTGGCGCACATCGAGATGACGGCCTTCAGCGCCGGCGGGCGGCGGGCGGCGACCTGAAGGCCGTTGAAGCCGCCCCAGGAGATGCCGAACATGCCGACGGCGCCGGTGCACCAGGGCTGCTCCGCGAGCCACGCGATGACCTCCATCGCGTCCTCCTGCTCCTGGGGCAGGTACTCGTCGAGCAGGATCCCGTCCGAGTCGCCCGAGCCGCGCAGGTCGACGCGCACCCCGGCGTAGCCGAAGCCGGCGAAGTAGGGATGGTGGTAGGAGTCGCGCTTGGCGAACGCGTCGCCCTTGCGATAGGGCAGGAACTCGAGGATCGCCGGCACCGGATCGTCCTCGGCGTCCTGCGGGAGCCAGATCCGGGCCGCGAGGCGCGTCCCGTCGGCGAGCGGCACCCACGTGTGCTCGATGCGCCGGATGCGGCGAGGGAAGTCGGTCCGGACGCTCACGAGGTGGGCCGAGTCTATGCGCGCGCGGGTCTCCCCGGCCGGAGGCCCGACCGGATACCGTCGAAGCATGAGCACGCGCCTGACCTACACGAGCGGCGGCCTCGGGACCGAGACCGACGAGGAGTTCGAGGCGCGCCTCGCCCGGGCGCGCGCCGCGGCCGGCGGCGAGCCGCGGCCGAACGTGATCGCCTCGGAGCCGGCCGCCGCAGGCGACGTCTTCGAGCGCGTCGACCCGTGCACGGACGGCGCGGTCGCCAGCCGCGCCCTGGCGGCCGACCCGACGGTCGTCGCGCACGCCGTCGAAGCGGCCAGCGCGGCGGCCGCGGGCTGGCGCCGGACCCCCTACGGGCAGCGCTGCTCGCTCCTGCGGGCCGTGGCGGCCGGCATCGGCGAGCGCCACCTCGAGCTGGCCGCGGTCGTCAGCCTCGAGACCGGCAAGTCGCGCACCGAGTCGATCGTCGAGGTCCAGGAGGCGGTCGACCTCATCACGACCTACGCCGACCACATGGAGGACAACGACGGCTACGTCCTACCGCTCGCCAGCTTCGTGGCCGACGAGCGCAACACCGACGTGCTGCGTCCCTACGGCGTCTTCGCCGTCATCGCGCCGTTCAACTTCCCGGCCGCCCTCTCGATCGGCATGGCCTCGGCGGCGCTGATCGCCGGCAACACCGTGGTCTTCAAGCCGTCGGAGGAGACGCCGTGGACCGGGGCGATCCTCGAGGAGATCGTCCGCGCCGCGGACCTTCCGGCCGGCGTCTTCAACCTCGTCCACGGCGGCGAGTCCACCGGCCGCGCCCTGACCGCCGCGCCGGTCGACGGCGTGGCCTTCACCGGCTCGGCCGCCGTCGGCCGCGCCATCGCGCGCGCCATGCAGGACGGCCCCTACGCGCGCCCCGCGCTCACCGAGATGGGCGGCAAGAACCCGGCGATCGTCACCGCCAACGCCGATCTCGACAAGGCCGCAGAGGGCGTGGCGCGCGCCGCGTTCGGCCTGGCCGGCCAGAAGTGCAGCGCCTGCTCGCGCGCGATCGTCGTCGAGAGCGTCCACGACGACTTCGTCGAGCGCCTCGCCGCCTGGGCCGCGCGCCTCCCGCTCGGCGACCCCGCCGACCGCGACGCGTTCCTCGGCCCGGTCGTCAACGAGGCGAGCGTGGAGCGCTTCGAAGCCGCTGTCGCCAGCGCCCAGCGCGACGGACGGATCGCGGCCGGGGGCGATCGCCCCGAGCGCCCGGGTCACTTCGTCTCGCCCACCGTCGTCACCGACCTGCCGCACGGCCACGCCCTCGAGCGCGACGAGCTCTTCCTCCCCGTCGTCACGGTCACGCGCGTCGCCTCGCTCGACGAGGCCCTGAGCGAGGCCAACGCGCCCGCCTACGGCCTCACGGCGGGCATCTTCAGCGAGGACCAGGCCGAGCTCGACCGCTTCCTCGACGAGATCGAGTCCGGCGTGGTCTACGTCAACCGCCGCACCGGCGCGACGACCGGAGCCTGGCCGGGGACGCAGACCTTCTGCGGCTGGAAGTCCAGCGGCTCCACCGGCAAGGGCGGGCTCGGCCCGTACTACCTGGCGCAGTTCATGCGCGAGCAGAGCCGCACCGTTGTGGGGCAATTGCCCTAGACCGATGCCCTAGAGTGTGGAGGGACAGCGCTCTGCCTCGTCCCGAGCGCCGTCTCCCCTACGCGCGCCGCCCAAGTGGCGCCAGAAAGGCCCAGAGATGGCCCGCAAGTCCGCCACGGAGACCAAGGCGGAGGCACGCCGCCGGCTGACCGAGGAGATGCTCAACCTCGGCTTGACCATCGATCGCCAGCAGCCGGGCCCGGAGCGACTGGAGCTGCTGAGGCGCCAGGCCGCGCTGAGCGACAAGCGCGAGGCGCTGAGCTCCAACCGGCACTAGCCGGCACTGCGCCTTTGGCCCCCCCGCCCACGAGGCCATCGGCCGCGTCGTTTACCTGACCGGCTTGTGCTCGCCGCCCGCGTCGGAGAGGGTGGTCAGGACAGCGGGCGCGTGGGGCGTCCGCCGCAGCCAAGGGGGAACGTCTCATGGGACGGCTTCTGCGCCACCGTCCGTCGCCGGCCATGGTCATCGCGCTGCTCGCGCTTTTCGTGGCCCTCGGCGGAAGCTCGTACGCCGCGATCAAGATCGGCGCCCGCAACATCAAGACGGGCGCGGTCGGCAGCCGGGCGATCGCCAACAACTCGATCCGCTCGACCGACATCAGAGACGGCTTCGTCACCGGTCAGGACGTCAGGGACAACTCGCTCAACAACGCGGACATCGACAACAGCGACCTGCGCGCGAACACCGCAAACTCCGCGACGACGGCCAAGACGGCGACCAGCGCGAGCAATGCCGACAAGCTCGACGGCCTCGATTCCACGTCGTTCACGCGCAAGGCCTGCACGAGCCAGACCGGAGCGATCAAGGGCGCCGTCACCGTCGCCGCCAGCGCGACGTTCTCGGGCACCTTCACCGCGATCCCCGGCTACAACTGCAGCGGCCAGACGATCGAGGCCCGGCGCCTGAGCATGGGCCGCTACGAGGTCCGCTTCAACGGATCCCCGGTCACCCAGGCGCTGGTGACCGCGATCGTGACCGGCTTCAAGGCCGACATGACCTCGGTGACGAACACGTCGGCCGGCGTGTTCACGGTCTACGTCCTCGATCCGCTTCCCGCGCCCGGATCGTTCGTCGACGACGCCTTCACCGTCGTGACCCCATAGGCGACCGCGTCACTTCACGGCGCCGAGCGTGAGCCCGCGCACGAAGTGGCGCTGGACCGCCAGCGCGAAGAGGACGATCGGCAGCGCTCCGATGACGCCGGCCGCTGCCATCGGCCCCCACTCGATCTGGATCTTGCCGATGAGCGTGGAGACGCCGACCGGCACCGTCTGCGCGTCGGGCGTCGAGGTGAGCGTCAGCGCGATGAGGAAGTCGTTGTAGGTGGTGATGACGCTGAAGATGGCCGTGGCGGCCAGGCCCGGGGCGGCCAGCGGCAGCACGACGCGCCGCAGCGCGGTGAGCCGCGAGTCCCCGTCGACCATCGCCGCCTCCTCGATGTCGCGCGGGATCTCCTCGAGGAAGCTCTGCATCATCCAGATCACGAAGCTCGTGTTCAGGCCCGAGTAGATGACGATCAGTCCCAGGCGCGTGTTGAGCAGCCCCCACTTGCTGAGCACGATGTAGAGCGGGATGACGAGCAGGATCGGCGGGAGCATCCGTACGAGCAGCGCGGCGACGAGCGCGTGCTCGTTCAGCCCGAGGCGCAGGCGGAAGCGCGCCAGGGCGTAGGCCGCCAGCGTGCCGAGCACCAGGCTCACCGCCACCGCAACCGTGACCACGAGCACGCTGTTGCGCAGGAACGAGCCCATGTGGTACGGCCCGAACAGCCGCGAGTAGTTGTCGAAGGTGAGGTGCTGCGGCCACAGCGAGACCCCGGCGAAGATGTCGACCGGCCGCTTGAACGACGTCACGAGCATCCACCAGAACGGGAAGATCGCCACCAGCAGCGCGAGCCCCAGCACCACCCACACGGCGATGGTCGACCGCCGCCGGGTCATGCCGCGCTCCTGGCCGCCGCGCGGCGCATCAGCCGGATCGCGACGATCATCAGCAGGAGCAGGAAGACCAGGAGCGCCACCATCATCGCCATCGCCCGCCCGTACTGCGTGAACAGGAAGGCGGTGTTGTAGGCGTAGGTGCTGATCAGCTGCGTCGAGGTCCCCGGCCCGCCCTTGGTCAGCACGAAGATCTGGTCGAAGGTGCCGATCGCGTCGATCGTGCGCAGCACGACCGCGACCATCAGCACCGGCATCAGCAAGGGCAGCGTGTGGTCGAAGAAGGTCCGCACCGGTCCCGCGCCGTCGATCCGCGCCGCCTCCAGCGGCTCCTGGGGAAGCGACTGAAGGCCGGCGAGGATGATCAGGAACAGGAGCGGCGTCCACTCCCACACGTCGACCGCAACGACGCCGATGAAGGCGCTCGTCGTGTTGGCCAGCACGTTGGGCTCGTGCAGCCCCAGCCAGCCGAAGACCGGGTTGACGATGCCGATGTCCGACGCGTACATGAGCCGCCAGATCACGCCGACCACCACCGGCGCGATCGTCATCGGCAGGATCAGGCCGACGCGGATGATGCCGCCGAAGCGCAGCTCGCGTGACACGAGGAGCGCCAGGCCGAGGCCGAGCAGCGTCTCGATGACCACCGCGAAGATCACGTAGCGCGCGGTGGTCCCCACGGCCGTCCAGAAGACGTGGTCGTGGAGAATCGAGCGGTAGTTGGCGAGGCCGGCCGATCCGAGGTCGCGCCCGAAGCGGTAGCGCTCGAAGCTCGAGCGGAGGCCGTAGATCAGGGGATAGGCGGCGACCGCGGCGAGCGCGAGGCCCGCGGGCAGGAGCAGCAGGTACGGGCTCGACCGGGCCCGCGCCCACCGCTCCGACACGCGCGCCCCGGATGGGCCCGCGACCGCTTGTGCGCCGCCCTCCATCGCCTAGAAGTAGCCGCCCTGCTCCTTGAGGTAGCTGGTCATCTCCTTCGCCGCGGCGTCGAGCTCCTTCTTGGCGATCGCCGAGTAGTCGCGCTTCTCCTTGACCGCCGTGACCAGCGCCGTGTTCAGGTGGGTGCCGAGGATGTCCTCCATCTTCGGCTCGTCGGGCGTCTTGGGCTTGGGCACCGAGTTGTCGACGGCGTCGGCGATGGCCGGCAGCCAGCGGTACTTCTTGGAGATCTCCGCGTCGCGCAGCGCCGAGCCCGTCACCGCCGCGCTGCCGCCCTCGGCCGCGAAGTCCTTCTGCACCTTGCTCGAGGTGAACCACTCCAGGAACTGCTTGGCCGCCTCGGGGTTCTTCGAGCCCGACGCGATGCCGCAGATGAAGGTGCCGATCGCGGGCCCGCTCTTCTCCTGAGCGGGGGTGGCGGCCATGTCGATCTTCCCCACGACCTTCGACGACTTCGGGTCGTCGACGCGGTGCGTGAGCCCGGTGTACTCGGTGAGCGCCGCGCACTTGCCCTGGAGCATCACCTGCGTCTCCTGGTCGGTGTCGAACTCCGCGACGCCGGACGGCATGTACGGGATGAAGCTCAGCAGCCGCTCGAGGGCGCCCTGGCCTTCGGGGCCGTTGAAGCCCGGGCTCCAGTCGTCGTTGACGAAGTTCCCGCCGTAGCTGTTGAGCAGCGGCAGGTAGGTCATCACGATCGGGTTGCCCTTCACGCCGCGCGCCGACCAGCCGTACATCTTCGGCGGGTTGGTCTTGGCCTTCGCGACCTTGGCGATGTCGTCCCACGTCTTCGGCGCGCCGTCGGGGAACTGGCGCTTGTCGTAGTAGAGGATCTCGACGTCGTCGATGATCACGATCGCGTAGAGCGCGGGCTTGTCGCTGGCGAAGTCCTTCAGCCGCGGCCCGCTCTTCGGCGGCCAGTAGCCCTGCTCCAGGCCCTTGGGCAGGATGTCGGAGTTCACCTTGAACCCCATGTCGTCGAGGTTCTTGACGATGTTCCCCGCCGCGAACTCGGGCACCCAGTTGTCGTCCATGACGTAGATGTCGTAGGCGCCGGTCTTGTTCAGCCCGTCGTTCTTGGCGTTCTGGTACCAGGCGTCGTAGGACGTCTCGTTGTACTTGACCTCGATCCCGGTCTCGGCCTGGAAGCGCTTGATGAAGGTGTCGCGGAACGGCTCCATCGCAGTGTCCTGGAAGCTGCCGATCGTGATCGAGCCGCTGGCCGTGCCGCCCGCGGGACTCGCCGTCGCCGTGCTCTTGGCCGGCACGCTGTTCGAGCCGCCGCCTCCGCAGGCGGCGATCAGGCCGCCGCCGAGCAGCGTGGTGGCGCCGACGGCGCCGCGCTGAAGCACCTGCCGGCGGCTCAGCCCCGCGTTGGTGGGTTCTTGCATCTCCTCCTCCTCCTACTCACGCGGGGCTCGTGCCGCACCCGCACCGATGGTGTCCTGCTCGGCCCCGGCCGCCGGCGCGCCGAGGGCGTCGCCGGTCTCGGGATCGAACAGATGCAGATGGCCGCGCTCCGGCCGCACCCCGACGCGCTCGCCGGCCGTGCCCGCGAAGTCGGCGGGCAGGCGGACGTTCACGATGTCCTCGCCGAGCTTGACCGCGGCCAGAGTCTCGTTGCCCAGCGGCTCGACAACGTAGAGCTCGCCTTGCAGAGCGCCGATCGCCCCCGGCTCCGCGAGGGTGGCGTGCTCGGGACGGAAGCCGAGCTTGACGCTGCCCGGGCGCCCCCGGCGCTCGAGCATCACCGTGCCCGCCGGATGGCTGAACGCCCCGTCCGTGATCTCGCCGGCGAGCACGTTCATCGGGGGCGCGCCGCAGAAGCGCGCCACGAAGAGGTTGGCCGGGCGCCGGTAGAGCTCGTTGGGCGCGGCGAGCTGCTGCAGGCGCCCGTCGCGCATCACGGCGACGAGGTCGGCCATCGTCATCGCCTCGACCTGGTCGTGGGTGACGTAGAGCGTGGTGACGTTGAGCTCGCGCTGCAGGCGCTTGAGCTCGACGCGCATCTGCTGGCGCAGCAGCGCGTCGAGGTTCGACAGCGGCTCGTCCATGAGGAAGGCCTGCGGGCGGCGGATGATCGCCCGGGCCAGCGCCACCCGCTGGCGCTGGCCGCCCGACAGCTGGCGCGGCATCCGGTTCAGCAGCTGGTCGATCTCGAGCAGCCGAGCGACCTCCTCGACCTGTTTGCGGCGCTCGTCGCCGGCGATCTTCCGCACCCGCAGCGGGTAGCCGATGTTGTCCCCGACGGTCTTGTGGGGGTACAGCGCGTAGCTCTGGAAGACCATCGCCACGTCGCGTTGCTTCGGCTCCAGCCGCGTGACCTCGCGCTCGCCGATGAAGAGCCGTCCCTCGGTTGGCGCCTCGAGGCCGGCGAGGAGCCGCAATGCGGTCGTCTTGCCACAGCCCGACGGGCCGAGCATGGCCAGGAAGGTCCCGTCCGGCACGGTGAGGTCCAGCGGCTCGAGGGCGAGCGTGCTGCCGAAGCGCTTGCCGACGCCCTCGTAGCGCACCTCCATCGTCGGTCAGCACCCAGCCTTCACGCCGGCTGCTCCAGCGCCGCGAGTGCCGCGCGCAGGCCCTGGAGCGAGACGTCGATCCCCGTCTCGGAGTCCAGACGCGGATCCTCGTGCTCGATCGAGATCGCGCCGTCGTAGCCGGTCGCTCGGAGCGCGCCGAGCAGCTCCGCCCACGTCGCCGTGTCGTGCCCGTCGCCCACGGCGCAGAAGTGCCAGGGCATCGTGTCGGCGTCCGCCGGCCACCGGAAATCGAGCACGCCATGGCGCGCGACGCGGTCGGCGTGGACGAGCGTGTCCTTGCCATGCGCGAAGCCAATCGCTCCGTCGAGCGCGTCGATCACGGCGATCGGGTCCATCCCCTGCCACCAGAAGTGCGAGGGATCGAGGTTGACCATGACCGCGTCGTCCGCACTCTCGGCGAGCAGCCGGAACGACTCCGGGTTGTAGATCGACGCGCCCGGATGGAGCTCCAGGCAGATGCGCACGTCCGGCGCCTCGCCGTGCGCGAACCCCGCCAGCTCGCGCCAGTAGGGCGCGATGACGTTCTCCCACTGCCACTCCCACAGGCCCTCCATGTCCGGCAGCCACGCCCCACCGGCGAAGACCGGCCACGCCACATCGCCCGGGCCGCCGGGACAGCCGCTCATGGCGACGACGCGATCACAGCCGAGGAGGGCCGCCAGCTTGAGGGCGTCGCGCAGCGCGGCATCATGCGCCGCAGCGATCTCACGCCGCGGATGCAGCGGGTTCCCCGACACGTTGAGCGCCGCCAGCGCCACGCCCGCGCCCTCCAGCTTCTCGAGCAGCTCCGCCCGCGCCCGCCTGTCGTGTAGCAGCGCCGCGCGATCCACATGCGGCGCCGGCGAGTACCCGCCCACGCCGAGCTCAACCGCCGTCAGCTCACGCGCGGCACACCAAGCAAGCACCTCGTCGAGCTCGAGATGTGTGAGGCCGTCGGTGAGAAGGCAGAGGTGCACGCTGACGCCGCGTCTGACTACATGGAACGCTCCATCAACCCCGGCCCAACCGTTTCACGATCCCCAAGTCGTGTCAAGGAGCACATGGAGCGCGGCGCTTTCGACGGGAATCGGACGCGTCACGCCGCGCACCCGCGCAACCCGACTGCGACCCGAGAGGAGCCGTCACCTTGCGCTAGAACGTTCCAGACGCCTGCGACATCTGCAGTCGCCGGAAGGCTTCGCTCGCAGGTCCTACGGCGCTGACCTGCGCGCTACGCGGGCACGAAGGCCAGCACCCGCGACGGGCTCCCGGTGCCGTCGACGAGCCGCAGGGGCGCCACGACGACCACGGCCCCCGTGGGGGGCAGCTCGGCCAGGTTCGCCAATTGCGTGACGCCGTACTTCCCCGCGCCCAGCAGGAAGTGGTGCGCCGGGAACGGTGGGTCGAAGCCGCCGGCTGAGCCGGCGTCGGTGCCGACCGTCTCGACCCCGAAGCCGACGATCGGCGCCTCCTCCGCGAGCCAGCGGGCGCACTCGGCGTCGGGGCCGGGCGTGTGCGGTTGGCCGTCAGGGGCGTTGAGGAACGCGGCTTGGTCGTGGGCTCGGGCGTCCCAGCCGGTGCGGAACAGCAGCCATCCGCCTTCGGGGAGTGGTCCGTGCTCAGCCTCGAAGGCGCGGACGTCGTCGACGGTCAGGAGGTAGTCGGGGTTGGCGGCGGCTTCGGCGGACTTGTCGATGACGACGGCGGGGCCGACGAGGCGACTCAATGGGACGCTGGCGACGTCCTCGCCGTCGCGGCCGGTAATCCAATGGATCGGGGCGTCGAAGTGGGTGCCGACGTGCTCGCCGATGGTGAGGACGTCCCAGGCCCAGGCGGGGCCGCGGTCGTCGTAGCGGCTCAGCTGCTCGCGACTCAGGCCCGGGGTGTTGGCGAACGGCTCGGGGAGGACGAGCACGGGCGTGCGCTCGCTGAGGGGTTGGGTGAGGTCGACGAGGCGGACCTCGCCGGAGGCCAGGGCCTCGACGAGGCCGGAGAGCGCGGTGGTGGGCACGGGGCCTGACGACATCGTTCCTCCTGGGGTGGTGTCAGTGGCCGCGGAAGGCCTCTTCGAGCCATTCTGCACAGATGTCGGGATCCACCTTGGCGTCGAGGACGAGCGGGCCGTCGCGCCGCTCGAGCCAGGCGCGGAGCGGCTCGAGGTCGGCGAGGCTGCGCGCGGTGATCCCCTCGCAGCCGGCGGCGCGCGCGAGCGCGGCGAAGTCGGTGTCGGGGAACTGGGCGAGGTCGACGGCCTGGCCCATCGGGCGGAAGTGGTGGACCTCCGCGCCGTAGGCGGCGTCGTTGTAGACGACGACGAGGACCGGCAGCCCGAGGCGCCCCAGCGTCTCGAGCTCGGGCAGGGCCAAGAGCGCGCCGCCGTCGCCGAGCGCGGCCACGGTCAGGCGGTCGGGGCGCGCGAGCGCGGCTCCGATGGCGTTGCCGAGGCCCAAGCCGACGCACTGGAAGGCCTGCGGGAAGACGAAGCCGGCGGCGTCGGGCACCCGCAGGTACATCGACGGCCAGCCCATGAAGGCCCCGGAGTCGACGACGACCGTGCGCTCGAGGGGCAGCAGCTCGTCGAGGGCGATGGTCAGCGTCCGCGGGTCGAGGACGTCGACGGCCGAGCTCTCCGCGTACGGCTCGTCGCGCCAGCGGCCGGCGGCGATGGCGCCCGCGAGCTCCTCGGTGCGCGCGCCGGCGCCAGCGGTGGGGCGGTCCGCCAGAGCGGCGATCAGCGCCTCGGCGGTGGCGCGGGCATCGCCGACGAGCCCCACGTCGATCGGCCGGTGCGC
>DASVFT010000100.1:0-11236 GCA_036379935.1 Solirubrobacteraceae bacterium
CGCGCCGCTACGCGCGCAAGGCCGAGCCGGTCGCGCGCGTGGACGAGGTCGTGGCGCCGCCGCGCGCGGCCGCCGGCCCCGACGGCGGCGGGCTCCCCGCGCTCGTTTGGGTCGCGGTGGCGGCCGGCGTGCTCCTCGTCGGTGGCGCCGTGCGGGCGCGGAGGAGCTGAGAAGTCGCCGCAGGCCGCCGCCCGCGCGCGCCGCCGCCCGCCGGCCCGGGCAAGCGTGCGACGCCGGGCGGCGGCCCGGCGAGGGCCGCAGGATCGCCTCAGTAGATTGAAGACATGGCAACGGCCGAGCGGTCGCTGCGGCGCAGCGAGTGGCGCATCCTCGTCATCCTCGGCGTGCCGACCTTCGCACTCGCCCTGGCCGTCACCACCGTCTCGACGTACCTGCCGGTGCTGGCCCAGGACTTCTCGAAGTCCTCGATCGTCGTCGGGCTGCTCATCGGCGGCGAGGGGCTCATGGCGCTCTGGCTGCCGCTGGTCGTCGGATCCTGGTCGGATCGGCTGAGCACGCCCATCGGTGGCCGGCTGCCGTTCATCATCGCCGCCACGCCCCCGCTCGTCCTCGCGCTGGCGCTCCTGGGCTTCGTGCACTCGGTCGCCGCCGCGGCGGTCGTCGTCGCGGTCTTCTTCGCCGCCTACTTCGTTGCCTACGAGCCCTACCGGGCCCTGTACCCGGACCTCGTCGAGAACGAGATCGCCGGGCGCGCGCAGAGCACGCAGGCCATCTTTCGCGGGCTCGGCACCTTCCTGGCCCTGCTCGGCGGCGGGATGCTCATCTCGATCTCCAAGCCGCTGCCGTTCCTCGCCGCGGCGGGGGTCGTGCTCGCCTGCATGGCCGCCTTCGCGCTGACCGGCGCGCGCCGCCGGCGCCGCGAGAGCAAGCGCGACGCCACCAACGTCGTCGAAGTCGCCCTGCGCATCGTCGACATCGTGCGCGGCCAGCTGGACCTGCAGGCCTTCCTGGTGGCCAACGCGCTCTGGGAGCTCGCGCTCGCGGCGCTGAAGACCTTCGTCGTGCTGTACGTGACGCACACGCTCGGCTTCTCGCTCGCCGGATCGTCGGGCGTCATCGCCGGCGCCGCGCTGATCGTCCTCGTCGGCGCGATGGTCAGCGGTCCGCTCGGCGACCGCTACGGGCGCGTGCGCGTCACGCGCTGGTCGCTGGCGCTCTATGGCCTGGGCCTGCTCGTCCCCTTCGCGACGACGGCGACCGCTCCCCTGCTCGTGGCCGTGCCGCTCATCGCCTTCGGGGGCGGCGTGACGATGTCCCTCCCCTACGCCATCCTGATGCCGATGATGCCCGCCCGGGCGCACGGGGCCGTCACCGGCCTGTACTCGCTCAGCCGCGGCATCGGGATCTCGGTCGGCCCGCTGCTCGGCGGCGTGGCCATCCAGGCCGCCGGCGGCGACTACCGCTGGGTGTGGCTCGTATGCTCGGCGGCGATCCTCGTCTCGCTGCTGGCCACGCGCCCGCTCCGCGACGAGGCATGAGGCGATGACGACCTAGGGTCGCGGCGTTAGCGTCTGGGCCAACGGAGGAGGAGGCAGCATGAAGATCGTCAAGCCCGGCCCGGAGCGCAACGTCCCGCGAGGGATCCTCGGCGGCTCCGAGGTCTCGCAGGCGACCACCGGCGCGACCAACATCTACATGGCCAAGTTCCGCGTGCCGGCCGGTGCGCGCTCGCGCCCGCACTACCACGCCAACTGCGAGAGCGCGCTCTACATGCTCTCCGGCCGGATCGCTATCCGCTGGGGCGAGCACCTCGAGCAGACGCTCGAGGTCGAGCCCGGCGACCTGCTCTACGTGCCACCCCGCGAGACGCACGTCGTCGAGAACCTGTCCGACGACGAGCCCGCCGACTACGTCGTCGCGCGCGACTCACCCACGGAGGACTCGGTCGAGGTCCCGTGGGCCGAGGAGAGCGCGTAGCCCGCGCTCGCTCATGGCCGCGGCCACGCATCCCCGGCGCGCCACCCTGCCCCTGCCCGGCGGCAGCGAGGGCGCGGGCGTCGTCGTGACCCCGATGCGCGCGGGCGAGATGCGCGCGATGCCGCACTTCTTCCAGCGCCCGTCGGGGCCGCTGGCCAGGCTGCGCGGCAGCGGCCTGCTGACCCCGAAGCGCAAGTGGACCTGGGTGCCGATCCCGTGCTTCCTGGTCGAGCACCCGCAGGGCCCGATCCTCATCGACACCGGCCTGCCCGCCCTGGTGCGCGAGAGCGTCGCCAAGGCGCTCGGGCGGCGGGCGGCGATCGCGTTCGACGTGCGCCTGGACGAGGGCGCCGCGGTGACCGAGCAGCTCGCGGCGCGCGGCATCGACCCCTTGAGCATCGGCGTCGTGGTCATGACCCACCTGCACTACGACCACACGGGCTCGGTCGAGGCCTTCGCGCGCTCGACCTTCGTCTGCGACGCCCGCGAATGGGAGGCCGCGATCAGCGGCGGCCTGCTGCAGGGATACCGCCGCCGGCTCTTCGATCGCGGCTACGACTGGCGCACGCTGGACTTCGGCGCGCCGCAGGTGGACTCGTTCGCGTCGTTCGGCCGCGCCGTGGACCTGTTCGGTGACGGCTCGGTGCGCCTGCTCTCCACGCCGGGCCACACGAAGGGGCACATGAGCGTGCTCCTGCGCCTGCGCTCGGGTCGCGAGCTGCTGCTGACCGCCGACGCCTCCTACGCGCGGCGCACCATCGACGAGGAGCTCGTGCCGGTGTGGTGCGAGGACGTGCACCGCTACATGCGCTCGCTGCGCGAGATCCGGCGCTACCTCGAGCTCACGCCGAGCGCGCTCGTGATCTGCGGCCACGACCCCGAGGGCTGGGAGCAGGTGCGCGAGCGCTACGAGTGACGCGGGCGCCGGCGCATGCGCAGCTCGACCGGCCGCCGCCTGAACCGTAACCTCTGAACATCCGCCGGGTTGGAGCCTCGATGCCCGCGATGCGCCGATGCTCCGTGCCCGTCCTGGTCAGCGTGGTCGCGCTCGCCGTGGCTCCCGCCGCCGGCGCCCGCGTCGTGGTGGTGGCCTCCGGCGACCGCGCGGCGACGCTGACCGATGTCACGACCAACAAGGTCGTGGCGCGGATACCGGTCGGCGGCGTGTCGCGGGCGGCGGCCGTCGCCTCCGACGGCACCCGCGGCTACGTCGCCGCCGGGCGCCGCGTGGTGGCGATCGACCTCGCCACGCGCACGGTGGTGGCGAGCGCCACGGCCGGCGACACCGTCAGCGGCCTGGCCGCCTCGGCCGATGGACAGCGCCTGTACGCGGCGCGCCGGGCGGCCATCGACGTCATCGACGCGCCGAGCATGACCCGGCGTGCCTCGATCGCGCTGGGACGGGACAGCCGGCCCGGGCGCCTGGCGGTGTCGGACGACGGCACGCTGGCGGCGGTCGTGCTCGATGCCGGGCACGCGGGGATCGTCGATCTCGTGCGCTTCGAGCTGCGCAGGCGCGTGGCCATCTCGCGCCCCACGGGCGTCGCCTTCGCCCCCGGCAGCACGCAGCCGTGGGTCTCCTCGCCCGCTCGCTCCGGCGGGCGCCTGTTCCGCCTGGGCCCCGACGGCCGGGTGCTGGGGCGCTGGCGGGTCGGGCGCTTCGTGGGCGGCGGCGGGCTGGCCTTCACGGTCGACGGTCGGCGCGCGATCGTCGGCAGCGATCGCGGGCAGGCTGTGACGGCGGTCTTCGACCGGCGCCACCGGCGCGTCATCGCCCGCGTCAGGACCGAGCGCGGGCCGGGCGTGCCCGCCGTGTCGCCCGACGCCACGCGGATCTACGTGGCGGACGGCGGCTCGGGCACCGTCTCGGTGCTCAGCGCGCTCTCCTTCCGGCGCCTGACCGTGCAGCGCCTGGGACGCTCGACCCGGCCGGCGGGCGTCGCGGTGCAGCCGGGCGTGGCGCTCATCAGGGGCACCGAGCGCAACGACGTCCTGAAGGGGACGCGCGGCATGGATCGCATCGACGCGCTGGGCGGCGACGACCAGCTCAGCGGCGGCCGCGACCGCGACGTGCTGCTGGGCGGGGCGGGGAGCGATCTCCTCAGCGGCGGCTCCCTCGACGACGTCCTCGACGGCGGCGACGGCGACGACCGCATGTTCGGCTCCACCGGCAACGACCAGCTCTTGGGCGGGGCGGGGAACGACTACGGCAACGGCGGCACCGGCAACGACAAGGTCGACGGCGGCGACGGCAACGACTCGCTCGACGGGGGCGACGGCGACGACACCGTCCTCGCCGGGCCCGGAGACGACAAGATCGACGAGCAGGGCCTGGGCAACGACATCCTCCTCGACGGCGGGCCGGGCAACGACTTCGTCGACGGCAACCGCGGCTCGGACGTCATCCGGGGCCAGGACGGCAACGACGCGCTGTTCGGCGCCTCGGGCTCGGAGATGATCGACGGCGGCGAGGGCGACGACTCCATCGACGGCGGCACCGGGGGCGATCGCCTCTTCGGGCGCAACGGCAACGACACGGTGCGCGGCGACGCGGGTCGCGACACGATCTACGGCTCCTACGGCAACGACACCCTCGACGGCGGCTCGGGCGATGACTATCTCTCGGGCTCGTTCGGCTCCGACGAGATCACCGCCGGTCCGGGCGAGGACGACGTGATCGGCGGCAGCGGGGCCGACCAGATCCGCGTCGCCGACGACAGCCTCGACCACGTCGACTGCGGGTCGGGCAGGGACACCGTCTACGTCGAGGACACCGCGCCCGACCGCGACGTCCTGCGCAACTGCGAGAAGGTCGTGCCGGTGCCGCCCGAGCCGGCCAACGACGCGCCGAGCAACGCCAGCAACATCTTCGGCACCCCGGGCAACGACGTCCTGCTCGGGACGCCCGCCGACGACTCGCTCTTCGGCGGCGACGGCGACGACTCGCTCTTCGGCGAGGACGGCGACGACTACGTCGACGGCGAGAACGGCAACGACACGCTCCGCGGCGGCAACGGCAACGACGAGATCCACGGCCGCAACGACAACGACCTCATCCTCGGCGGCCCCGGCGACGACGACATCACGGGCGACCGCGGCAACGACGTCATCAACGGCGAGGACGGCAACGACACCATCAACGGCAACCTCGACAACGACACGATCGAGGGCGGCCCCGGCAACGACCGCATCAACGCCGTCGGCGGAGGCTTCGACCGGGTCAGCTGCGGCGACGGCGCGGACGTCGTCTTCGCCGACGTGAGCGACGACGTCAGCGCGAACTGCGAGGACGTGCGGAGGTAGGGGCGCGTGGCGCGCCACCGGCCGCCGTCGTCAGCCGCACCGCGCCGCCGCCGCCATCGCTTGCGGGCGGCCGCCCTCGCTCGCCGCACCGCGCCGCCAGGGCAATGAGGGAGGAAGGGTGCTGGCGCGTGTGGCGGACCATCGCCCACTGCTCTGCGGGCCGCGGGCGGCGGAGCGGAGCCGTTCGAGCGGGTGGGCTGGATTGAGCGTCATAGTGACGGCGAAGACAGCCCACGACGACGTGCGCGAGGAGTGGGTGGGCTCTCTTGACCATGACTATCCGGGTTAATGGAGCCCACCCAAGTGCGGCTGGCGGAGAGTGTTGCGACACGCGCGCGGATTGCGCACAGTCAGCCGCGCGCGTGCGGGGAAGCGCGCGCGAGTGGGGGCGCACGCGCCCACGACACCCTTTCCCTCATCGCCCTGGCCGCGCGGTGCGGCCGACGACGGCGGCCGTCGGCAAGCGGTGGCGGCGGCGCGGTGGGGCTAGCAGTGCGGGCCGTACTCGGCCTGAATGGTCGCGCAGGCGCCGTCGCCGGCCGGCCCCGGCGGGCCCGGAGCCACCGCGGGCCGCTTCGAAGCAGCGTGAAGCGCCGCCTGGGCCTGCGCCGCCGTTGGCGCCGCGGGCCGCTCGGGCAGCTGCGGCGAGCCCAGGGCGTTGGCTCCGGCCAGGGTGATCGCAGCGATCGCCGCGACGCCGGTCGTGTGCTCGGCGACCAGGCCCATGACGGCCTGGCCGGGACGCAGGCGCGCCACCCGGGCGATCAGGGGGGCCGCGAACGCCGGCAGCGACGCATGGTCGGCCAGCGTCGCTCGCGCGCGGTGGAGCAGGGACTTGACCGCCGGCACCGTGGTCGATTGGCGCTGGGCGATGTCCTCGTAGGTGCGGCCCTCGAGCTCGCGGCCCAGGAGCGCCGCGCGCTGCGCGCTCGGGAGCCGGTCGACGGCCGTCAGCGCGCCCGCGAGGCGCTCGCTGCGCTCGACCTCCTCGAAGGCCGAGGGCGAGCCGCCGGGCAGCTCGGCGGGAAGCGGGGCCGTCGGGCGCGCCGCGCGGAAGTAGTCGTGGCAGCGGTTGCGCACGATCGCGAACAGCCAGGCCCGGACGTCGACCGGGACCTTGCCGGCGAGGATGGCCCGGTGCGCGCGCACGAGCGCGTCCTGGACGGCGTCCTCGGCGAGGGACGCGTCGCGGCCCGAGCGCGCGGTGGCGTAGCGCACGAGCGGGGTCCGGTGGCGGGCGACGAGCGCGGCGAAGGCGGTCTCGTCGCCCCGGGCGGTGGCGAGCACGAGGGCATGGTCGGTGCGCTGCGCGTGCGGTCGCATCACCCATGTGACGACCGCAGGCGCGCGGAAGTTGCGCTCAGCGCACGATCTGCACGCGCCTGGTGGCGGCGCGCGCGTTGCCCGCGGCGTCGCTGGCGGTCACCGAGATCCGCACGCGGACGACGCGGCGCGGACGCGACAGCGCGCGGGCGAGCGACCGGCGCGCCGACCGCGACAGCCGCAGCCGCAACGTCGCGCGCGTGTTCGCCACCAGCGTCACCCTCACCGTCCGGGTGCGCAGGGCGCGCGAGGCGGCGGCCGTGCGCGCGCGCAGCCCTCGCGAGGCGGCGGCCTTCCCGGCGTGACGGCGGGCGATCGTCACGCGCCCGCTCGCCCGCAGTGTGCACTGCTCGTCGCAGCGCACGCGCACCGAGACGTAGCCCGTGCGCAGCGCGTGCTGGCGCGTGGCCGCCCGCAGCAGCGTGATGGCCGGCGCGCGGGTGTCCTGGCCCGTCGGCGGCGCCTGGCCCGGCGGCACGCACGCGCCCGTCGTGCTCAGGCGATAGACAGGGCCCGACAGCGACGTCGCGTAGACGCGCGCGCAGCCGTCCTCGCCGAAGCTCGAGAGGCTGGGGACGTTGAGGCCGAGCGCGCGCGGGGCGCCGCCGGGCAAGACCGCGCCGAAGAGGTCGCCGGTGCAGTAGTCGCCGTAGACGTAGGTCCCGGCCAGCTCGGGCAGCGCCGGGTCGCGCACGACGTAGCCGCCCGTGATCGAGCACGCCGGGCCATGTGGGTACTCGATGACCGGCAGGACGGTGCCGCCGCCGCTGCCGGCGGGAGCGCCGCCCGGATACGTGTGCAGCCCCTCGTAGCGGTTCCAGCCGTAGTTGGCGCCCTGGCCGATGGCGGGCGCGGGGGCGAAGTCGACCTCCTCGTAGGCCTCCTGGCCGACGTCGCCGATGACGAGGTCGCCCGTGCTGCGGTCGAACGAGAAGCGCCACGGGTTGCGCAGGCCGTACGACCAGATCGAGAACGCGCCGGTCGCGCGGTCGATGCGCAGCAGCTTGCCGAGGCGGTAGTCGTGGTTGACGCTGCCGACGACGCCCTCGTCGCCCGGCGTCGTGTCCTGCGCGTTGCCGCTCGGGTCCCCGCCGCTGCCCCCATCGCCCGTGCCGGCGTAGAGGAAGCCGTCGCGCCCGATCTGCAGCTGCCCGCCGTTGTGGTTGCCCTGCCGGTCGTGCGGGATCTGCAGCAGCGTGCGCACGTGGGCCGGGTCGGCGCGGTCGGGGTTGGCCGGATCGGCGCGCAGCTCCTCGATCGTGATCGCGCCGACCGGGGCACGCGCCGTGTAGTAGACGTAGAACAACCCGCTCGTCGCGTAGTCGGGCGCGAACGCCATCGAGAGCAGGCCGCGCTCGCCGCCGGAGAGCACGCGCGCGCTGAGGTCCGCAAACGTCGAGGTCACGCCGTTCTTGACCAGCGCGACGACGCCCCCGTTCTGCACGACGAAGACGCGGCTCGTGTCGCCCGGCGGCGCCGCGACGTAGACCGGCGAGGAGAAGTCGCCCACCTTGGCCAGCGTCACCGGCGCGGCGGGCGCCGCCGCCGGGACGACGGCGAGGAGGGCGAGGACGGCGGTCGCCAGGACGGTCGCGCGCAGCACGGACGCATCATGCCCGCTACCCCGGCGCGGTCAAGCGCGTTCAGGCCGCGGCTGTCCGCTTGGCGCGCCGCGCCCGCCGCTCGGCGCGCGCCCGCGCGAGGCTCGGGCCGCGCCCGAGTTCGTCGAGCGCGCCGTACAGCATGCGGATCTCCTCGAGGATGGCGTCCGCCACCGCCCGCTGCTGGTCGCGCGTCGGCTCGTCGACGCGCTCGTAGCGAAAGGGCTCCCCGTAGCGCACGGTGACCTTGGGGAACTGCAGGCGCCGCCAGTTGCGCACCTTCGACGACCCGTGGACGGCCACGGGGACGATCGTCGCGCCCGACTCGAGCGCCAGGCGGCCGATGCCCGGACGGGCTCGCTCGCCGATCCGGCCCGTGCGCGAGCGCCCGCCTTCGCAGTACATGGCCACGCAGCCGCCGTCGGCGAGGATCCTGCCCGCCGTGATGAACGCCTCCTCGTCACGATGCCCGCGGCGCACCGGGAAGACGCCGCCGTGGTCGTAGACGAACTGCATGGGCGGCTTGAAGAGCTGCGACTTGGCCATGAACCGCACCTTGCGCCTGATCGCCGACCCCAGGAAGAAGTGGTCCATGAAGGAGAAGTGGTTGGGCGCGAGGATCACCGGGCCGCTCGGCGGCACGTTGTCGGCGCCGATCGTCCGGAGGCGGAAGACGAGCCACGAGAGGAGCGAGGTGGCGATCCGCACGATCTCGTAGACGAGGTCGGGCTTGCGCGTGCGCGCGCGCTCGTGAAAGCGGTCGAAGTGCTCCTTGGGGCGCGGGTCCATGTAGACCTGCGCCCGCATCGGGCCGAGGCGCTCCTCCTCCGGCGCGTCGCTCATGGCGGAAAACGTACCGGCGCCCGACGGGTGGCGCCGGGCGCCGGGCGACGACGACGAAGCTGATCGGGCCGGGGTCCTGTGCCCGCGCCGGCGCTGTCCCCTCGCCGGCGCGGATGTCCCCGGACCCCGGCCCGAACGTGTTCCCGCGGGAGTTGGGTCAGGACCCCCGCGGGCTGGTCAGTGGTGAGCGCCCCGGGCGTTCGTCGCAGGAGGAGACGGTCGGCTCTGAGAGCCCGCGACCCGGTGTGCTCATGTCCACGCTCGGCACGGTACGTCGATCGCGCCGGCCCTCCCACGGACCCGCGGTCGGAAACCCATCCGACCGACGGTCGAGGCCCGGCGCCGTCCAGTCCGCGGGCTATGGTGGCGCCCGTTGCGGTTGCCCGGAGCAGCACAGGAGGACACGGTGGCGGACGTCGAGGCCCACATCACCGGCACGGTGTGGAAGATCGAATGCGAGGTCGGCGACGACATCGAGGAGGGCGACACCGTCGTCATCCTCGAGTCGATGAAGATGGAGATGCCCGTGGAGGCCGAGGATGCGGGCGTCGTCAAGGAGATCCTGTGCGAGGAGGGCCAGGCCGTGAACGACGGCGACACCCTCGTCATCCTCGAATAGCGGCCCTGCACTAGCCTCCCGCCCGTTCATGGCGGGCGAGCTGCTCCTCGACCGGCCGGCGGACCGCGTGCTGCGGCTCACGATCCGGAACCCGGCCAAGCGCAACGCGCTGGATCACGCGATCCTCGACGCAATCGCCGTCGCGCTCGACGACGTGGGCGACGCGCGCACGGTCCTCCTCACCGGCGCGGACGGGATGTTCTCCTCCGGCTACGACATCGCGGACATCCCCGACGACGTCTTCGCCGAAGAGGCCGAGCGCCTGGTGGCGCACCCCTTCGCGGCCGCGATCGAGGCCCTCGAGGGCTGCGACGTCCCGACGGTCGCGGCCCTGCCAGGCCACACGATCGGGGGCGGCCTCGAGCTCGCGCTGGCCTGCGACCTTCGCGTGGCCGCCGACGGCATCCTGCTCGGGATGCCGCCGGCCAAGCTCGGGCTCGTCTACTCGCACACCGGCCTGCGCCGCTTCCTGCAGACCATCGGCGCGCCCCGCACGCGCGAGCTCTTCCTCACCGCGCGCAACATCGACGCGCGGACCGCGCTGCAATGGGGCCTGGTGAACGAAGTCGTGGGTGCCTCCCACCTCGACGATGCGGCGCTCGACCTGGCCGAGGACCTCGCGGCCAACGCCCCGCTCAGCCTCAGCGGCAACAAGCGCGTCATCCGCGAGCTGCTCGCGGCCGACAAGGACCTGGACGCCGAGGTCGAGCGCGAGCTCGTCGAGCTGCGCCAGGCGAGCTTCCAATCCGAGGACCTGCGGGAGGGAGTGCGCGCCTTCGGGCAGAAGCGCCCGGCGCGCTGGAAGGGTCGGTGATCCGAGTGACGCCAGCCAGCCGTCAGGCCGCCACGGCGGCCTTCACGGCGTCGCGCACGGCCTGGACGTCCTCGCTCTTCTCGATGTAGGCGACGGCGCCTTCGGCCAGCGCGGCCTCGGCCATCCGGTCGGCGGCGAACCCGCTGAGCGCCACGACCCGCGTGTCGGGCGCGCGCGCCAGCACGGCCGGGATGGCGTCGATCCCGTCCAGCAGCGGCATCGAGACGTCGAGCAGCACGACGTCGGGCTGCAGCTCGCCCGCAGCCTCGACGGCGGCGATCCCGTCCGCCGCCTCCCCCACGACCTCGATCGCCGGGTCCTCCTGCAGCACGTAGCGCATGAGGGCGCGGAACGCCGCCACGTCATCGCACACCAGAACTCGGATCGCTGACAAGGGCTTGTGAGGGTAGAGACGCCGGCCTCCGGGACGAAGGACGGTACGTCGTCTCTGTAATCGGAGACGGGATTGCGCTCTTGAGCGTGGTGTCCGGGGCGGCGCCTACGTTTCCGGGCATGCCGCCGCTCATCACTCGCGAGGAGGCGCTGTGCCTCGGCGAGCTCGAGGCCCACGCCGACATCGAGCGCCTCGTCGAGGTCGCGTGGATGGTGCGGCAGGACAACTTCGGCGAGTCCACGGACATGTGCTCGCTGGTGAACGCCAAGAGCGGCGGTTGCGCAGAGGACTGCGGCTTCTGCGCGCAGTCCAAGTACGCGGACGCCGAGACTCCGATGCACGCGATGATGGAGCCCGAGCAGATGCTCGAGCACGCGCGCGCGGCTGAGGCGGCGGGCGCC
>DASVFT010000101.1:0-12586 GCA_036379935.1 Solirubrobacteraceae bacterium
GCCGAGCAGGATCCCGATGCCGAGGAAGAACCACGCGGCGAGCGCGAAGCGCCGCGTCGAACGGATCCACTCGGCGTCGACCCGCCGCGCCACGAGCGCCCCGATCGCGAAGGCGAAGGGCACCGTGAACAGCGTGTACCCCGAGTAGAGCATCGGGGGGTGGATCATCATGCTGGGGTGGCGCAGCAGCGGATCCAGGCCCGCTCCCTCCGCCGGCGCCAGCGCCACGGTCTGGAAGGGGCTCGCCGCGAAGACCAGCAGCGAGGTGAAGAAGGCCCCGAAGCCGAGCAGCACGGCCGTCGCGTAGGGCGCCACGTCGCGCAGGCGCCGGCGCACGAGGAAGAGCACGAGGCTCGACCACAGCGAGAGCAGCCACACCCACAGCAGCAGCGAGCCCTCCTGCGAGGACCACGCCGCCGCGGCGCGGTAGAAGGTCGGCGTGGTGGTCGACGAGTGGCTGGCGACGACCGCGTAGTGGAAGTCCGAGCGCAGGAAGGCGGCCACGAGGATGGCGAAGGCGGCCGTGGCCAGCACCGCAACGCCGTACACCGCGCGCCGCCCGGAGTCGACGAAGTCGCGCCGCCCGGCGCCCGCGCCGTAGAGCGACGCGCCGACGCCGTAGGCGCACGTCGCGAGGGCGAGGATCAGGCACGCCTGGCCGACAGCGGCCACGGCGTCAGCTCTGCGAGGTCGGCTTGTCGGTGAACTTCGACGGGCACTTCGTCACCAGCGAGTCCTTCTCGCCCGCGAAGACCGCGCCGTGCCTGCGCACCTTGACGATCACCTCGCGCCCGTCGCGGAAGGTGTCGGGCACCGCGCCGACGTAGCGCACCGGGACCGAGGCGCTGCCCTGGCGGTCGCGCACCCGGAAGAGCGTCGCATCGCCCTTCTGCTCGATCGAGCCGGCGACCACCTTGCCCGTCAGCTGGTAGGAGTGCCCCGCGTTGGCGCTGGCCAGGAGGCGCGACGGCTGGACCGCCGGGCTCGACGCCGAGAAGCTCGTGTAGACGAGCGCGCCCGCCAGCAGGAGCGCGGCCGTGAGGGCCGCCACGAGGCGGATGCGGCGCTTGCGAGACGGGTCCATGCGCGGGACCCAGAGTGTATTCGGCGCCCGCCGGAGAGGTCCCAGTGAAAAAAAGAGCGGCGAATGGAGAAACCTTCCGGGCGGTAGAGCGTCTCTACATGCACAGCGACATGCGTGTCCGTCTCAATCGCAACGCCAGCGAACCGCGCCGCCGCAGCGGCGCCCTGCGGCGCCCCCACGCCCCGGGCCGCGACGAGCCTCCCGAGGCCCCCGCACCGCCCGTCGCCAAGGACGACCTGGCCGACGAGCGCCGGGCGCGCGAGTTCGGCGGGCCCGAGGATCGCGCGATGTACACCTGCACGTGCGGCTACGTCTTCCAGGCCGAGGTCTCTACCTCGGTCGCCTGCCCGCACTGCGGCACCGGCCAGGCCTGGTAGCGCCGCCGCGCTCGCCGCCGTCGACCTAGCAGCTTGCGACGTAGCGGCAGGCCACGACCGACGGCTGCTCGATCGGATGGCCGGCGTCGATCGACCACGCCAGCCGCACGAACTGCGCGTGTGACCACGCCAGCGGTGTCGCCGAGAGGGTGCCCTCGCCGCGCGGGAAGCCGGGCTGACCCGACGGCGGATGGTCGTCCCACACCTGCTCGGGGATCATCCCGCCGTCGTTCGCCGCGCCGGCCATCGCGGCCAGGCGCGCGCCGGCCGAGGCGCCGGCCGCCAGCTCGTACTCCCCGCGCTCGCCGGCGAAGATCGGCCACGCACGACCGATCGTCGTCCGGCTCCCCGCCGGGAAGGTGACATCCCAGGGCGCGCCCTCCCTCGTCTCCCCGTAGCCGTCGAAGTTGAAGCGGTGCCAGAAGCGCCCGTTGGGCGTGTCGACGGCGAGCTGCTGGTCGGTGACGGCGATCGAGTTGAGGATCGTCGGGTCGTCGGGCCGCTTGACGCCCAGGCGCACGAGCTCGAGGAAGCTCGGGTCGACCACGGTGCGCTCGTCGGCGTCGGTCGGCCCGCTGTCCCCGATCGAGTACGTGCTGCCGTCGTTGGGGTTGGCGTCCTTGGTCAGCCGCAGGTAGTACGGCTTCGACGAGTATGGGCCGTTCGTCGTCGCCGTCCAGCTCTCGACGTCCCGCTGCCAGGCGTCGGCGGTGGCCAGATAGCGCGCGGCGTCGTCGTTGGCGCCGGCCTGGCGCGCGAGGTCGGCGGCGCACACGAGGCCGGCGATCTCGGCCGCGATGGTGCCCGGCGACCAGCCGTCCTGGTTTTCCCAGCGGTCCTGCTGGGTCCGGGGACCGTTGGCGATGATGTAGTCGGCCGCCGGCCTGACGCGCTGGGCGTAGGTCTCGGCGTCGTCGCGGTGCAGCTGCCACGCCAACACGATCGGGAAGGCGATCTCGTCCATCTGCACGCCCGTCCAGTGCGGCGTGCCGTCGACGAAGGTGTTCTGGGGGAACGAGCCGTCGGGCTTCTGCTGGCGCGTGAACAGGTAGTCGAGCGCGCGCTCAGCCGCGCGGCGGTCGCCCGCCGCCAGCAGCGCGGTGACGATCTCGTAGAGGTCGCGCGACCAGACGGCGTGGTAGACGCCCGAGACGGGCTGCTCGAGGCCGGTCCCCCACACCCACGGCATGGTCGGCGAGGCGATGAAGCCGCCGCGGTAGGTCTTGTCCTCGTGGGCGGCGAGGGTCATGACCGAGACGTCGTACTCGGCGCCGAAGGGCGCGGCGCTCGCCGGCGGCGGCTCGAGCGAGAGCAGATAGCGATGCCAGCCGCCGGCGTAGGCGCGCGCCGTGCGCTCGAAGCCGCGGCGCAGCGAGGTGCGGGCGGTGGCCAGCGCGGCCGTGCTGTTCGCGCCGAAGCCGAGGGCGAGCTGCAGCTGCTGATGGCGGCGGCCGTCGAGTCGCGTTTCGGCCATCTGGACCACGTTGCCGGTCGGTGAGGTGCGGTAGGTCCAGTCCATGCGGAAGTCGTCGCGCAGGTCGGTCCAGCCGTCGCTGGTGCCGAGGTAGCCCGTCGACGTGCGGCCGAGGCGCGGCGTGGCGACGAGGGCGCTGCCGGCCTGGGCGTCGTCGGTCAGCAGGGCGCCATGGGCCGCGGTGCCCGAGTCGTCGTCGCCGTCGTTGCTGAGCGCCGGGTCCAGGAGCGCGAAGACCTTGTAGCGCCGGCCATCGAGCGACTGGAAGCGCACGTCGATCAGCAGCGTGTTGCGCGCGGGGTCGGTGACGTAGGTCTTGACGATCCGGTAGCGGCCCGACTTGGCCCTGTCGATCTGGCGGTAGGTGAGGCTGCGCCGGTCCACGAGCTCGACGCGGTGGTCGGTGGCGTCGCGCTCGCGCTCGGCGAAGGTCTCGCCGTCGGTGACGACCAGCTGCAGGTCCCGCACCGCGGGCGTGCCGAGGTCGGGGTAGTAGACCTCGGTCAGCTCGCCCTGCTCGAGCGTGTGCCACACCTTGCTGTCCAGCGAGGCCGAGGTCCCGAAGCCGTCCTTGTCGGCCGGCGTCCAGAACGCGCGCGCGCCCGGCGCGCCGGGAGCCATGCCGTGCGCTCCGTCGCCCGCGACCGCGGGTGCGGGGACGGCGCCGGCGACGGCGACGGCGCCGGCGAAGAGAGCGAGCGCCGCGGGCAGGCCGCGGTGGCACCACGACGTGAGGGACATCGACCCTTCCTCCCGACTCGGACGCCCCTCGGCTACCCGGGATCCGCCGGGCGCGAACCCGTGCCATCCTGGCCCGTCATGGCCACCCGCCTCCCCGCGAGCGTGAGCCTCCTACGCGAACGCGACTTCCGGCTGCTGTTCTCCGGGCAGGTCGTCTCGCTCTTCGGCGACGGCATGGTCAGCGTGGCGCTGGCCTTCGCGGTCATCGGGCTGGGCGGCTCGGCGTCCGACGTCGGCGTGGTGTTGGCGGCGCGGTCGCTGACGCTGGTGGCCACGCTGCTGGCCGGAGGCGTGGTGGCGGATCGGCTGTCGCCCAGAAGCGTGATGGTCGGCGCCGACCTCGTGCGCTTGGTCAGTCAGGGCCTCCTGGGCGCGTTGCTGATCGCCGGCCGTCCCGACGTGTGGACGATCGCGGCCCTCGCCGGTGTGGGCGGCGCGGCGACCGGGTTCTTCAACCCCGCCTCGACGGGGCTGCTGCCCGCGGTGGTCAGAGGCGAGGGCCTCCAGCAGGCCAACGCGCTGCGCGCGCTGGCCATGAGCGCCGGACGGATCGGGGGTCCGATCGCGGCCGGCCTGCTGGTGGCCACCGCGGGCGCCGGCTGGGCCCTGGCCGTCGACGCGGCGACCTTCGCCGTCAGCGCCGCCTTCCTCAGCCGCCTGCGCCTGCCCGCGGGCGCCGAGCGCGAGGCGGGCTCCTTCTTGGCCGAGCTGCGCGAGGGCTGGGAGGCCTTCCGTTCGCGGACCTGGCTGTGGTCGTTCGTCGCCGGCGCGGCGTTCGGGAACCTCGTCTATGGCTGCTGGAACGTCGTGGGTCCGGTGGTGGCCGAGGAGCGGCTGGGCGGGGCGACCGCGTGGGGGCTCATCATCGCCGCCTCCGGGGCCGGCGGGATCGCTGGCGGGATCGTCGCCCTGCGCGTGAACGCACGGCGACCGCTGCTCCTCGCCACGCTCGCGCTCTGGGCCTTCTTCGCGCCCCTCGCCCTCCTCGCTCTCGAGCTCCCCGCCACCGTGGTCGCCCTTGGAGCCCTCGTCGCCGAGGTTGGGCTCGTGCTCTCGAACACGGTCTGGGAGTCGACGCTGCAGCGCCATGTGCCGGTGTCGACGCTGTCACGGGTCAGCGCCTACGACTGGTTCGGCTCGATGGCCTTCCAGCCCGTCGGGCTCGCGCTGTGGGGTCCGATCGCGGCGGCCATCGGCAACGACGGCGCCCTGTGGCTGGCCTTCGTCCTCGGCGTGGTCAGCGTGCTCGTGCTCCTCGCGGTCCGCGAGATCCGCACGCTTCCCCCGTTCCCCGCGCCGGCCGGTCAGATGTTGTAGAGGAAGTCGAGGCCGAGGTCGCTGAGCGCGCGCTGCGCCTGGACGTTGAGCTGCGTGAGCTCGCCGGTGAGGATGAGCACGCCCATCGCGATGAGCACGCACCCCGAGACCGCCGTCACGATCAGGTAGCGATCGCGGATCCAGCGGAACGCGGTGGTGGCGCGGTCGAAGGCCAGCGCGGTACCCAGGAAGGGGACCGCGAGGCCGAGCGAGTAGAAGGCGAGCAGCACGCCGCCATGCGCGACGGTGTCCGAGGTCGAGGCGGCGGCCAGGATCGAGGCCAGCGTCGGGCCCACGCACGGGGTCCAGGCCACCGCGAAGGCCAGGCCGGCGATGATCGGGCCGCCGGCGCCCGCGCGGCGGATCAGCGCGTCGGGACGCCACTCGCGGTTGAGCCTCGGCACGAACGGCGTGAGCAGGAAGAAGACGCCCATGGCCACGATGAGGATCCCGGCGAGCTTGTCGAGCGTCTCCTTGGAGTCGCGCAGCGTGGAGCCCAGGCCCGTGGCGGTCATGCCGAGCGCCACGAACATGAGCGTGAACGAGAGGCAGAAGACGATCGCCGGCCACAGGACGTGCGACAGCTTGTGGCTGCCCTGGCGCATGTCGGTCACGCTCACGCCCGAGACCGCGGAGAGGTAGCCGGGCACGAGCGGCAGGACGCACGGCGACACGAAGGACACGAAGCCGACCGCGAAGGCGGCGATCACCGTGGTGTCGGCCTGCGCGGCGGCCAACGGCATCAGACGTCGTACCTCGCCAGGTCCTCCTCGAGCCGGCGGGCCTCGGCGGGGCTGAGCTCGGACCCACTGGGCGGCGCGCCCCGACCACCGCTGCCGCTCCCGGGGCGCCGGCGCCAGCGGGGCAGCAGCGCCGCGACGAGCGCCAGGAGTCCGACGACCACCGCCACCGGCACCCACCAGACGGCGAGGCTGAAGCCGCTGTCCTGCGGCGTGGCGAGGATGGCCGGTCCGTAGCGCGTCTTGAGCTCGGCCTTGATCTGGTCCTTGGTCAACCCCTTGGCGATGAGGTCGCGGATGACCTGGCGCTCCTGGTCGGCCCGCGGCGAGTCGGCGACGTTGAGCGGCACGTTGCACGTGTCGCACATGACCTCGTCCTCGACGTCGTTGAACGACGTCACCGGCTGCGCGGCGACCGCGCCCGGCGCGAGTGCGAGCACGGCGAGGAGCGCGAGGGCAGCGCCGCGCATCAGCTTTCCTGAGCTCGATCGATCGCGTGCTGCAGGAAGTCCTGCGACACCTGACCGCGCGACAGCGCCACCACGCGCCCGCGCTTGTCGAGGATGAAGGTCTCGGGCAGCTTGGTCGTGCCGTACTTGGGCGCGAGGTCAAGGCGATCGTCGCGCACACTCGGGAAGGTGAGCCTGTACTTGCGCACGAACGCGCGCGAGTCCCCGGCGTCGTCCTTGTAGGTCACGCCCAGGACCGTGCCTCCGCTGGACCGAAGGCGCTGCTGCGCGCGCTCGAGCACCGGCGCCTCGTTCTCGCACGGCGGGCACCACGAGGCCCAGAAGTTGAGCACCACCACCCTGCCCCGCAGCTTGGACAGCGACTGCGTGGCCGAGCCGTCCAGCATCGGAAGCGCCACCGCCGCCCCGGGCGCCGCCGGCCGCTCCCCCTTCTTGACCGCCGAGTCCAGCGACGTGTCGTCGCGCCGTGCCACGACGCCATAGACGAGGAGCACCACGAGCGCAGCCGCCAGCGCAGCAACAGCGATGGGAACGGCAGACCGCTTCACGCCCCGAAGGGTAATCGGCGGTTATCCTTCGCGATCCATGCGGCGGTAGCTCAGTTGGTAGAGCATCAGCTTCCCAAGCTGAGGGTCGCGAGTTCGAGCCTCGTCCGCCGCTCTGGGCGACAGCCTGCAAGTCCGCGAAGATCCCTGCAACCGGGGATCTTCGCGTTTCTGACTTCGACGGTCGGCGCGGCGGCGCCGGCTGCGGAGCGCCCTTGGTGGGCGCGTCCTGGCCCGGGTGCTTCGGCCCACCCCGGGACGCGCGCGGCCCGCCCTGGCCGGCCCAGGCCGCGTACTATCACGCTCGCCTTCGTGAGATGTCGGTCACAAACTGGGATGCCCGATCGTCAAGCTGATTGTGTCCTTCTCCGCCGACACGGATCGCCAGCTGCTCGCCGCGTGCCGGGCTGGGGAACAGCAGGCCTTCGGGTCCTTCTACGTGCGTCATCGCGAAGTTCTGCTGAGCTTCCTCGTCAGACGTGTGCGAAACCCCGAGGTCGCAGCCGACCTCCTCGCCGAGACGTTCGCTAGCGCCCTCGTTGCCATCAAGGATCAAGATCGCCCCGTGCCGGACGTGCCGGCAGCGTGGCTATTCACGATCGCGCGCAACCTGATGGTTGACGCGGTTGGACGGCAGCGGGTGGAGGGCGAGGCACGACGAAAGCTCGGTCTCGAGCGACTTCAGCTCGACGACCAGGACATTCGGAGCATCGAGGCGGTGGCGTCGAGCACCGACGTCGTAGCTGAGCTTGAGAAGCGCATACCCGCGGCCGAGTGGCAAGTCTTTTGCGCGCGCGTCCTCGATGACGAAAGCTACGGGCACATAGCGTCACGTCTGCGCTGTTCTGAAGCCGTCGTGCGCAAGCGTGTCAGCCGGGCCAAGAGCAATCTAAGAACGATCCTCGGAGGGCGAAGTGTCTGACTTCCTTGACCGACTTGGCGATCAGCTCACCGCAACTCAGAGCTTTTCTGCAGTTCAGAGCCCTCCAGGCGCGAACTCTTTTTCCGGGCCCCGCCGACGCTTTCGTGTGCGTCGGCGCGCCCTGCTGATTACGGGCGCGGTGCTCGCGGTGGCTGCGCCGGCCACTGCCCTGGTAGCGCCGTGGAGCCCGCAGCTCGGACGTCCCGGGATCGATGAACCAGTACACACCGACAGCTCGCCGGTCATCCGATCAGCCACGGCCGTCCTTGCCGTGCTGCGCCGTGCGCAGACCGGGAAGGATCGCGAGCTGGCCGCTCCGCTGATCGGCCAAGTGGCCAGCGCCAATCTGGTCGACGGCGTGCAGACCGACAGCATCCGCATGGTCGGCGAGGGCTGGGCGCTCGTTCCGGCAAAGGTGGTGCTTGACCGACGTGGCGGCGAGGTCTTCCCCGACCAGCTGTGCCTCACCAACGGCAGCACGATGAGCTGCCAGCCCGCAGACCGAGTCGCCTCTCGCGGCATCTGGGTCCTAGCGGGAGCCACGATCAGCGGAGTGGTTCCTGACCGCGTGCAGCGTGTGCGGTTCACTCCCGAGGACGGCACGGCGACTGAGGCCGACGTCCGCAATAACTTCTTCACCCTCAGTAGTGACCAGGATCGCCCGACCGAGGCGCCTACTGGCGGCGACCCTCGGTCCAATGCACCCGCTTCGCCACCGAGACCTGTGAATGGCACGCTGCAGTGGCTTGCCGCGGACGGTCATGTAGTCGGGCCGGCTGAGCCCAGGCTCATGCGTTAAGGCGGTCCGCAATGGGCCATCCACGGGTGTGCCTCACCCCTCTGAGTTCGCTGTTAGTTTGCTTTTAGCGCTTGAAGTGATGCCGTTTGGTCGGCGAAGTCTTGACTAAACCGTCTTCTCCGTTAGCTTCGGCCTTGCGGCATGGTCGCTGTAACGAGAGCGGCCGCACGCGTTCCGTTCACCGCGCTCGGTTCGATCCGGTGGGACCATGGCGCCGTCGTTGGAGAGGGCTAAATGACCCATTTCGCAGCAGCACTCCCTCGTCGGAGAGTTCGCAATTTGCTGCTTCTTCTCGTCGTGCTCGTCACCGCTGCGTTGATGAGCTTCGTCGTCGTTCCGGCTTGGGCTGGGCAGTTCGATTACGTGCTCAGCGGCATAGCGAGTGGCTCTTGGCGGACGCGCAACGTCAACCACGACTACAGCTACCTCGTGGCAACATGGCTGGCGCGACAGTCTGCCTTTCCCGCAACACCGGGATATCCTTCTGCGGAGCAGGTTCCATCGACCACCACTACGCAGATCCGTGCAATCCAAGCGCGTGCGTTAGCTGGTACTACAACGGCGACAGCGCCACGAGATCTATCAGCGTGCACGACGAATGGAGATGAGAATGCAGTCAAAGTGGAAAGTGGGAGCGGTGGTCCTTAGCCTGCTCGGTGCCGTCACGCCGGTAGCGATCTCCGTCGCTGGAACTGACGGCCAGAGGGGGCCGACGCCCAGTCAGAAGATCGATGCGCTCAAGCGCGCTTACCCTGCACTCGCCGACACGGCTCATGGTGCCCCGGCCCCGATGGGCCAGGTAGCGGCTGCTGCCGCCACGCTCAAACAAGCGGACGGACAGACGGTCACGATTGCGGCGACCGACCTTGGACAGTTTTGCCTCGAAACGGGCGGAACATCAACGTGCGCCGACGGTGAACAGGCGTCTGAGAACGGCATATACGTCGCAGAGGTCGATTGTTCAGTGCCGGCAGCGCGAGTCACAGGCGTCTTGCCGAAAGGCGTAAGCCGCGTGACCGCCGTCGGGACGAACAGCGGCGCTTTTCCCTCAGCTCAGGGCGTCGTCGTCCTAGATGTTCCTGGAGCGTCGTTCGATGGATTGGCTCTGAGCAGCGGCAAGGCTCACCCGCTCGCGCTGCACGACGTCTGCGCAGCGCGTGATCCGGCGCAGACCGGCTAACCGCAGGACAGGAGGCATGCAGCGCGGCCAGCGTCGTCGCGCCGACCACGCTCTCGCCCTCCCGCACTCCCAGCGAATGCTTGCCAGGTTGGGGCGCGTCGTGTCTGAATGGCGAACTTCTCGTCACAGCGGCCACAGGGACGGGGACGGACCGTCCGCCACTGGAGACGCGATGGCGCTACGGCCGAACGCCCGTGTCGCGGAAAGGCGGCAACTGCGTCGTCTTCTACGCCGTCGCCGGCGGCGCCATCCTCTACGTCATCGGCGAGATCTGGCAAAGCATGCGCCGCTACGGCCACCGCGAACTCGGCCTCGTCCTCCTCGCCTGCGGCTTCGCCGCCGGATCCTCACCGACCTCGTCGTCGAGTACGGCGGCGGCTGATCGCGGACCGACGCGCCCCTACATCTCGTCCGGGGCCTCGACGCCGAGCAGGTCGAGGGCGCGGGCGATCGTGCGCTGGCTCACGACGGACAGGCGCAGACGCCAGTCCTCGAGCGCCGTGGGCTCGGCGCCGACGACCTGGCAGTCGCGATAGAACGCCGTGAACGCCTGTGCGAGCTCGAGCGCGTAGGCGGCGATGCGGTGCGGGGCGCGGCGCTCGGCCGCCTCGGCGACCTCCTCGGGGAAGGCCAGGAGCTTCTTGACCAGCGCGCGCTCGGAGGGGTGCAGCTCGAGCGGCTGGCCGCTGGCCGCGAGCGCGCGGGCCACGCGCTCCTCACCCGCCTTGCGGCGCACCGAGGCGATGCGGGCGTGCGCGTACTGGATGTAGTACACGGGGTTCTCGGACGACTGCCGGCGCGCGAGGTCGAGATCGAGGTCGATCGTCGAGTCGTTGGAGCGCGAGAGCATGAAGTAGCGCGTCGCGTCCACGCCGATCTCGCCGACCAGCTCGTCGAGCTCGATGAACTCGCCGCGGCGCTTGGACATCGAGGCGCGCGCGCCGCCGTCGACGACGTGCACGAACTGGAGGATCGGGACCTCCAGGCGCGCCGGATCGGCATCGAGCGACGCCACGATCGACTTCAGGCGGGCGATGTAGCCGTGGTGGTCGGAGCCGAGCGGAAGGACGAGCAGATCGAAGCCGCGCTCGAGCTTGTTCTCCGTGTAGGCCACGTCGGAGGCGAAGTAGGTCGGCTGGCCCGTCGAGCGCTCGAGGACGCGGTCCTTGTCGTCGCCGAACGCGGTCGTCCGCAGCCACAGCGCGCCGTCGGAGCGATACAGGTGCCCCTCCTCCGTCAGGCGCTCGAAGGCGCGCTCCACCGCGCTGGGGCGGCCCTCGTGCAGCGAGCGCTCGTTGAAGAAGACGTCGAAGGCGACCCGGTAGTCACGCAGGGTGGCCTTGATGCGGTCGAACATGAGCTCCACGCCGAGGCGCGAGAGCTCGTCCACCCCCATCTCCGCCGCGCGCGGGATGGCGGCGGCCAGCTCTTGCACGTAGTCGCCCTCGTAGCCGCCCTCGGGGACGTCCTCCCCGCGCGCCCGCGCGCGGATCGACGCGCCCAGCTTCTCGATCTGCGTGCCGGCATCGTTGAAGTAGTACTCGCGCACCACACCGTGGCCGGCGAACTCGAGCACGCGCGCGAGCGCGTCGCCGTACGCGGCATGGCGACCGCTGGCGGCGGTCAGCGGGCCGGTCGGGTTGGCCGAGACGAACTCGACGTTGACGCGCAGCGCCGGCGCCGCCCCGCCGCCGCCGTAGCCCTCACCGGCGGCCAGGACCCAGTCCAGGGCGCCAACGTACCAGCCGTCGGCGAGGAAGAGGTTCAAAAAGCCGGGGCCGGCGACCTCGACGCGCTCGAGCGCGTCCCCGAGGCGTTCGCGCAGCACGCCGCCCAAGCGCTCGGCCACCTCGCGTGGCGGCGCCTTGAGCACGGGTGCGAGCACCAGCGCGGCGTTGGTCGCGTAGTCGCCGTGGTCGGCCTGCTTCGGACGCTCCAGCGTCGGTCGCGAGCGCGCGGACCCGCCGTTGGCCAGCGCACCGGCCGCCGCCTCGACGGCAGCGCGCAGGTCGGTGACCGGGGTCATGAGCGTGTCGTCCCCATGGCCACGATGATCGCATCTCCCTCGCCGGGCATCAGTGGTGGTAGGGCTCGCCGGCGATGATCTTGTGCGCGCGGTAGAGCTGCTCGAGCAGGACGACGCGCGCCAGCTGATGCGGGAGGGTCATCGGCCCGAGCGAGAGGCGATGGTCCGCGTGCTCGAGCTCGAGCCCGTGGGCGCCGCCGATGACGAAGCACAGGTCGCGCCGCGACATCCGTCGCTCCTCGAGGAAGCGCGCGAAGCCGATCGAGTCCAGCTGCTCGCCACCGGCCGCCAGCAGCGAGACATAGGCGTCGGCCGGCACGCGCCGCGCCGCGCGCTCCTCCTCGCGCACCTCGACGAGCTCCAACCGGGCGTGTCCGGACAGCAGCTTGGCGTAGTGCGCGACGTCATCGACGAAGGGCGGGCGGAGCCGGCCGACCGCGACGACCGTGATCCTCACCGCTGCGATACTAGGGCCGACCATGGCCGACGAACAGCAAGGGCCCGAGCGCCGCATCAACATCCACTTCGAGCCGAAGCACATGGCCGGCAAGTACGCGAACTTCGCGAACGTCAGCCACTCGGACTACGAGTTCACGCTCACCTTCGCGCGGGTCGACCACGAGGTGGAGGACGACGAGATCCCGGGCGTCGTCGTGGCGCGCATCAACCTGTCGCCGCGCTTCATGCGCGAGCTGCTCGACGCCATGGAGGACAACTACTCCAAGTGGCGCACGACGGAGGGCATCAAGAGCCTGCCCGAGTACGACGGTCCCCCGGCCCCACCCGAGGAAGACGACTAGCGCTTCCCCGCCTCGAAGCTCTTGGCGATCCCGATGCGATCGACCGTCGGCGGGTGGCTGGCGAGCAGGAAGGTCAGCCAGTCCGGGGGATCGGGATCGGCCACGTTGCGC
>DASVFT010000102.1:0-5745 GCA_036379935.1 Solirubrobacteraceae bacterium
GCCGCGCGCCGCGAGCTCGAGCGCGAGCTCGGGCGCAAGGTCCACCTGGACCTCGCCGTCCGCGTCCGCCGCGGCTGGCGCGCCGACGAGGCGCTCCTGGATCGCCTGGGCATCGACTGATGGCGCAGGCGTGAGATCGCATCGTCGGCCGGGTACGTCACAGTGATGGGGCGCTGCCCAGCGCGGACGCCTTCAAGATGACGAGCTCCGGACCGATGAGAGTGGGTATCTACCCCGAGGCGCGTGGGAGCGTCGGAGTAACGTTCAGGCGACGGGCAGGCGTGCGGGTGCGCTGAGTCCCGCCATGAAGCAAGGTTCGTGACAGATGCCAAGAAGGTCCAATCGTCGTTCTCAGAAGACGGGCCAGGCCGGGTCGTCGTCTGGCGCCCGTGCGCCGGGCGCGGTGCGGGTCGACCTCGAGGAATACGAGGCCGCGCGCAGGGAGACCCCCGTGGCCAAGCTGCTCCAGGCCGCTGCTGCCGAGGGCACGCGCGTCGAGCGCGAAGGCCGCCGCCGCTGGTAGTCAACGCTACGCCGGGTGCAGCGGGAGCCAGAGGCGGACGTCCGAGCCGCCGGGGGTCCGCGACCGGCGGAAGCCGTAGCGCTCGGCCCAGATGTCGGCTGACGCATCGTCGTAGGGGTCGACCACCACGACGGGCGTGCCCTGCATCCCAGCGACCTTCAGCGCGATCGACAACGCATAGAGGAAGATCTCCTCGCCGCGCACCTCGGCCTCGCGGTGACGTGCGAGCCAGGCGATGAGCGCGGCGCCCTGAGTCGGGGCCAGGAGATAGTCCCTCTCTCCCGGCGTCAGCTGCCTGCGGTGGCTCTGCGTCAACGTGACGGAGCTCGATGCCGCCGCGAAGTACCCCTCGACGCGCTCGGCCGACACCAGGACGTACGTGACCGTCGAAGGGTGGTTGATGAGCGACTCGTTCAGCAGCCACGCCGTGGAGGCGCGGCCAGCGGCCGTGTCGAGCGACTCGAAGCGCCGGACGGCGTCCGCGACGTCCTCGTAGGCGACGCTCTCGGCGTTCGTCGGCTTCCATTGGTACCACGCGGTCTCGGGCTCGGATCCGCGCTCCTGGTCGGGCACCATCACGGCGTGAGCGGGCGTCGCGAGGCGACGCCGTTACCAGCGCTGCCGTCCCTCGCGTTGGGCGCGCTCGCCCTCGGCCAGAGCGCGTTTGAGCAGGTCCTTGACCCGGCCGTCGCTTCGGGCCTCGAGCAGCTCCTCGAGCTCGATCTCGGCGGCAGGCCCGTCCGAGGCGTTCGGGCGGTCGCTGTCGACGACCGGCACAAAGGGCTCCGTGGGCATCGTGTCGATTCCTCGAATCTGGAGCGGAACGCCCGCGACCGGCCCCGAGCGCTGCGGACAACTAAAGTGCGATTGCCAGCCGGAGTCAAGCCCGGCTCAGCGCTCGAGGACGCGCGCCGAGCTGCCCTGGCGCGGTGCGCGAGCTCGGCCTCTTGGCGTTGCGGCCTGACACAATCGGGCCCGTGGAGATCGCCTACGACGAGCGTGGCCTCGTCCCGGTCGTCGTTCAGGACTGGCGCACTGGGGAGGTCCTGACCTTGGCCTACGCCAACGCGCAGGCGGTGGAGCGCACGCGCGCGACCGGCGAGCTGCACCTGTGGAGCCGCTCGCGCGACGAGCTGTGGCACAAGGGGGCGACCTCGGGCCACACGCAGCGCGTCCGGGGCCTGCGCCTGGACTGCGACGGCGATGCGCTGCTGGCCCTCGTCGAGCCGGCCGGCCCCGCCTGTCACACCGGGGCGCGCACGTGCTTTCACCACGGCGACCTCGAGCCGCTCGCCCCGCACGAGGCGCTGCCCGCGCTCGAGCGGACGCTGAGCGCGCGGGCGGCCGAGCGCCCCGCGGGCTCCTACACGGTCGAGCTGCTCGACGACCCGCCGCGGATCGGCGAGAAGGTCCGCGAGGAGGCCGAGGAGGTGGCCCGCGCGGCCCGCGAGGAGCCCGACGTGCGTGTCGACGAGGAGGCCGCCGACGTCCTCTACCACCTGACGGTGCTGCTGCACGCGCGCGGACGGGCGCTGGGCGATGCCGAGGAGGTCCTCAATGGCCGTCGCCGCTGAGCGCGGCGGCCTGCGCGTCGAGCCCTCGCTCGACGCGGTGCGCGAGCTGGCGCGCGACCACAACCTCGTCGCGCTGCGCCACACCTTCATCGACGACCTCGAGACGCCGGTCAGCGCCTTCCTCAAGCTCCGGGGCCGCGGAGGTAGGCAGGGCACCTCTCCGGCCTTCCTGCTGGAGTCCGCGGAGCAGGGCCAGCGGGTGGGGCGCTTCAGCTTCATCGGCGTGCGCCCGCGCAAGGTGGTGCGCTGGTCGCTGGGCGACGGGGGCGACCCCTTCGCGCTCGCGGCCGCCGAGGTCGGCGCCTTCAGCCAGGCGCCGCTCCCTGACGGCCCGCCCTTCGCCGGCGGCGCGGTGGGCTTCTTCGCCTACGACCTCGTGCGCACGGTGGAGCCGCTGGGCGAGCCCAATCCGGATCCGGTCGGGCTCCCGGACATGGCCCTCATGCTCTCCGACGTGCTGGTGGTCTTCGACCACCTCAAGCACACGATCACGATCCTCGCCAACGTCTATGCGGAGGATGGCGAGCTCGAGGCCGCCTACGCCGACGCGCTGGCCACCATCGCCAAGGCGCGCCGTCTGCTGGCCGGGCCGGTGCCGGCCATCGAGCCCACGCCGGCGCGCGAGCGCCCCGCGTTCGCCTCGAACATGCCGCGCGAGCGCTTCGAGGCGATGGTCGCGCGGATCGTGGAGTACGTACACGCCGGCGACGCCTTCCAGGTCGTGCCCTCGCAGCGCTGGAGTGCCGAGCTCGACGCCGACCCGTTCTCCGTCTACCGGGGGCTGCGCGTCGTCAACCCGAGCCCGTACATGTACTTCCTGGACTTCAACGACTTCCAGATCGCCGGCGCCTCGCCCGAGCCGCTGCTCACCGTCGCGGGCCGCCACGTGTCCACGCGGCCGATCGCCGGCACGCGCCCGCGCGGCGCCGACGCCGCGGAGGACGCGGCGATCGCCGAGGGCCTGCTGGCCGACGAGAAGGAGCGCGCCGAGCACGTCATGCTCGTCGACCTCGGGCGCAACGACCTCGGGCGGGTGTGCGAGTACGGCAGCGTCGAGGTCGACACCTTCATGGCGGTCGAGACCTACTCGCACGTCATGCACATCGTCTCGTCGGTCTCCGGGACGCTGCGCGACGGCGTCGGCGCGATGGACGCGCTGCGCTCGGTGCTGCCGGCCGGCACGCTGTCGGGCGCGCCCAAGGTGCGCGCGATGCAGATCATCGACGAGCTCGAGCCGGTCAAGCGCGGCGGCTACGGCGGGGCCGTCGGCTACCTGAGCTACACCGGCGACCTCGACACCGCCATCCACATCCGCACCGTGGTCATCAAGGACGGCGTGGCCCACGTGCAGGCCGGCGGCGGCACGGTGGCCGACGCCAAGCCCGCCTACGAGTTCGCCGAGTCCGAGGCCAAGGCCGAGGCCGTCCTGCGCGCGGTCGAGATGGCGCTGGAGCAGCCCGACTGGCCATGAGCGACGGGCGCGCCATGAAGGTGCTCGTGGTCGACAACTACGACTCCTTCACCTACAACCTGGTCCAGTACCTGGGCGAGCTCGGGTGCGACCTGGAGGTCGTGCGCAACGACCGCGCGAGCGTCGACGACCTGCTCGAGCGCGGCTTCGCGCGCGTCGTCGTCTCGCCCGGCCCGTGCACACCCAACGAGGCCGGGATCTCGGTGGAGGCCATGCGCCGCTTCCCGCAGGCCGGCGTGCCCGCGCTCGGCGTGTGCCTGGGTCATCAGTCGCTCGCGCACGCCTTCGGCGGGAAGGTCATCCGCCACCTGCCCGTGCACGGCAAGACGACGACGATCGAGCACGACGGGCGCACGATCTTCGGCGGGCTGCCCGCGCCGCTCACCGTCGGGCGCTATCACTCGCTCGTGGTCGACGGCGAGCTGCCCGACTGCTTCGAGGTCTCGGCCAGCGGCGACGGCGTGGTGATGGCGATCCGTCACCGCGACCTGCCGGCCGAGGGCGTCCAGTTCCACCCCGAGTCGGTGCTCACCGAGTCCGGCAAGCAGCTGCTCGCGAACTTCCTTGCCTAACGACACGCTGACTCGGGCCATCGACGCGCTCGCCTCCGGCCACGACCTGGCCCAGGAAGAGGCGGCGGCCGTGCTGGCCGAGATCATGGCCGGCGAGGCCTCCGAGGCCCAGATCGCCGCCTTCCTCATCGCGCTGCGCACCAAGGGCGAGACGGTGGAGGAGCTGGCGGGGCTGGCCGGCACCATGCGGGCGCTGGCCACCTCGGTCCCGTGCGAGCGCGACGACCTCGTCGACACCGCCGGCACCGGCGGCGGGCGGTCGACCTTCAACGTCTCGACCACGGCCGCGCTCATCGCCGCCGGCGCCGGCTGCGCGCTGGCCAAGCACGGCAATCGCTCGGCCACCGGGCTCTCCGGCTCGGCCGACGTGCTCGAGGCGCTCGGCGCCCGCATCGACCTCGGGCCCGAAGCCGTGGCCCGCTGCATCGACGACGCCGGCTTCGGGTTCATGTTCGCGCCCGCCCACCATCAGGCGACCCGCTTCGTGGTGCCCGTGCGCAGGGAGCTGGCCGTGCGCACGATCTTCAACTTCCTGGGCCCGCTGACGAACCCGGCCGGCGCCCGGCGCCAGCTCGTCGGCGTCTCGGACCCGGCCTACCTGCAGCGGATGGCCGGCGCGCTTGCCCGTTTGGGCGTCGAACGGGCGTTGGTAGTGTCCAGCGAGGATGGTCTCGACGAGATGAGCACGTCGGCTCCGACACACGTCGTCGAGGTCAACGGCAACGCCATCGAGCGCTACGTCGTCGCGGCGCAGGACGTGGGCCTGGCCTCCACGACGCCGGACACCGTGACCGGCGGCACGCCCGAGGACAACGCGCAGATTACGCGCGCGGTCCTCGAAGGGCAGCCGGGGCCGCGGCGCGACCTGGCGCTGCTCAACGCCGGCGCCGCCGTCTACGCGGGCGGGGTGGCCGACAGCCTGGCCGACGGCGTCGACGCCGCGCGCGAGGCGGTCGACTCCGGTGCGGCGTTGCGGACCACGGAGGCCTACCTGCGCCTCTCCCAACAGCTCGCGAGCGCGTGAGCCGGCCATGAGCGTCCTCGAGCGCATCGTCGACTCCACGCGGGCGGACGTCGCCCGGCGCCGCGAGAGCGTGCCGCTCGCCGAGCTCGAGCGCCAGGCGTCGGGCACGCGCGAGGACCGGCCCTTCTCCGAGGCCCTCACGCGACCCGGCATCTCGCTCATCGCCGAGCACAAGCGCCGCTCGCCGAGCGCCGGCGAGATCCGCCGCGGGGCCAGCGTCACCGAGATCGTGGAGGCCTACGAGCGCGGTGGGGCGGCCGCAATCTCGATCCTCACCGAGGAGCACCACTTCGGCGGGACGCTCGACGACCTGCGCGAGGCGCGCGCGGCCAGCGCGCTGCCGATCCTGCGCAAGGACTTCGTGGTCGACCCGTACCAGGTCTACGAGTCGGCTGTGGCCGGGGCCGACGCCATCCTGCTCATCGTGGCCGCGCTCGCCGAGGACGACCTCGCGCTCCTGTATCGCGAGGCCCTGGGGCTCGACCTGGACGTGCTGGTCGAGGTCCATGACGAGCACGAGCTCGAGCGCGCGCTGGAGCTGCTCGACGCCGACGTGATCGGGATCAACAATCGCGACCTCG
>DASVFT010000103.1:0-19312 GCA_036379935.1 Solirubrobacteraceae bacterium
GTGGCCCCGGCGGACCACATCGGCTACTTCCCGCGCGATGGCTATCCCGACATGGTCCTTCGCCCTGACGCGGGGACGGTCCGCGTCCTTCCCTGGCGCGAGCGCACGGCGATGATGCTCGGTGACTTCCACGACCTCGCCGGGCGGCCCAACCCGCTGTGCCCGCGGAGCGTGCTGCGCTCGGTGGTCCGCCGGGCCGAGCGCATGGGCTTTGAGCCCGTGGTGGGCGTCGAGCTCGAGTTCTACGTGCTGCGCGAGACGCCGTCCTCCGTGCAGGCCAAGCGACCCTCCCAGCTGCAATCGATCGAGGACCGTCCCAGCGTGTACGGCATGCTCGCGAGCGCTCGCCACGAGCCGCTCCTGCGCTCCGTCCGCGAGAGCCTCGTCGCCTGTAGCGTGCCTGTCGAGGCGTGCAACCCGGAGGCGGGCCCCGGGCAGTTCGAGATCAACCTCGGCCGCGCCCCGGCGCTGCGCGCCGCCGACGACGCGGTGCTGCTGCGCCACGCGGTCAAGGAGCAGGCGGCGCAGCGCGGCCTCGTGGCGACGTTCATGGCCAAGCCGCGCTCGGACTGGCCCGGCAGCTCATGCCACCTGCACGTCAGCCTGCTGCGTGACGGGCGCGACGCGTTCCACGATCCGGCCAGCGCTCACGGGATGTCGCCGACGATGTGCAGCTTCACGGCCGGCGCGCTCGAGGCGATGGCGCCGCTCACGGCGATCATGGCGCCGACCCCCAACTCGTACCGCCGGTTCGGGCGCTACTCGTGGGCGGGGGGCTCGGCGACGTGGGCGGTCGACAATCGCACGGCCGGCCTGCGCGCCGTGTGCCACGGGAGGGGCGCGACGCGGCTCGAGCACCGTCAGGCCGGCGCGGACGCCAACCCGTACCTGGTGTTGGCCGCCGTGCTGGCGGCCGGCCTGCACGGCATCGAGCGCGGCCTCGAGCCTCCCCCTGCGCAGGGCGGCGACCTCTACGCGCGCGATGACCTCGACGACCTTCCCCGGTCGCTCGACGTCGCCGCCGAGCGACTCGCTGCCAGCGACCTCGCGCGCGACTGGCTCGGGCCCGACTTCGTCGATCAGCACGTCGCGATGTGTCGCGCCGAGGCCGCGGCGTCCGCCGCGGCGGTCACGGACTGGGAGACCGCCCGGTACCTGGAGGTCTGCTAGTGGCGGGCCGGCTCACGGTCGAGACCGTCGTCACGACGCTGAACCCGGACCGCACGGTCAACTGCGCCGCGATGGGCATCGGTTGGGGCGACGACGTCCTCGAGATCCGGCCGTACCGCTCGACGCGCACGTTCCGCAACCTCGCCGCCGGCGGCGACGCCGTGGTCAACCTCGTCGACGACGTCCTGCTCTTCGCGCAGGCGGCGCTCGGCGATCCACATCCGCCCGCGCGGCCGGCCGAGGTCGTCGACGGCGCGGTGCTCGACGACGCCTGCTCTTGGCGGGAGGTGCGCGTGACCGCGATCGACGCCGGCGTGCCGCGTGCGTACGTCTGCGCGACGGTCGTGCACCGGGGCGTCGGCCGCGAGTTCCTGGGCCTCAGCCGTGCGCGGCATGCCGTGCTCGAAGCGTCGATCCTGGCGTCGCGGGCCCGGGTGCTCCCGCACGAGGCCATCCGCACCCAGCTCGCTGACCTGCAGATCCTGGTCGACAAGACCGCAGGGGCGCGCGAGCGCGAGGCGATGGAGCTCGTCGTCCGCCACGCCCACGCGGCGATGGGCGAGGCATGATCGTCCGCGTCAAGGCCCCGGCGCGGCTGCACCTCGGGCTGATCGATGTCGCCGGGCGCGGCCCGCGCCGGTTCGGGGGCCTCGGCGTCGCGCTGCGCGAGCCCGTGGTGGCCGTGGTCGCGAGCCCGCACGATGAGCTCGCCACCGAGGGTCCAGACGCCGACCGCGCGCTCGTCTTCGCGCGCCGCTGCTGCGACGCCCTCGGCCTTCCGGCCGCCGGCCACGTGCGCATCGAGCAGGCGATCCCGGCGCACGTCGGGCTCGGCTCCGGGACGAAGCTCGCCCTCGCGGTAGGCCATGCGCTCACCGCGCTGCACGGCGTGGCCGAGGACTCGGTGACGCTCGCGTCTGCGAGCGGGCGCGCGGGGCGGTCCGCGGTCGGCCTATGGACGTTCGCCCGGGGCGGATTCGTCGTTGACGGTGGGGTGCGCCCCGAGGTCCCCCGGCCCGGCGCGCTGCTCACGCGTCACCCGATGCCCGAGCACTGGCGCTGTGTTCTCGCGCTCCCGCGCGACTCCGGGCTCTCCGGCGTCGCCGAGGAACAGGCCTTCCGGCGCCTGGAGCCCGACTCCGACCGCGCGGCGGAGGTGACCTGGATCGTGCTCAGGTCCCTGCTCCCTGCGCTCGTCGAGCAGGACCTCATCGAGTTCGGCGCCGCGCTGACCCAGGTGCAGCGCCTGGTCGGCGAGGAGTTCGCCTCGGTGCAGGGCGGGTGCTTTCACCCGCGGGCCGGCGAGCTCGTCGAGGCGCTCCTGGCGCTCGGCGCCGCGGGCGCCGGCCAGAGCTCGTGGGGACCCGCCGCGTTCGGGTTGGTCGGCTGCGAGGCGGACGGCCTGGAGCTCGCCCGCCGGCTCGAGGACGAGCTGCCGGGCCGTGCCTCGGTGCGCGTGCTCGGCTTCCACAACGGCGGAGTGCGCGTGGAGGCGCCATGCGTCTACTCGTGAGCGTCATGGACGCGGCCGAGGCTGCGCAGGCCGTCGACGCCGGCGTCGACATCATCGACCTCAAGGATCCCGCCGAGGGATCGCTCGGCGCGCCGCGCCCGGACACGATTCGACAGGTCCGCCGAGCGGTCCCCGACGACGTCCCCGTCAGCGTGGCCATCGGCGACATGCCGCATCTGCCGGGTACCGCCGCGCTGGCCGCTCGCGGCGCCGCCGACTGCGGAGCTGCATTCGTGAAGGTCGGGCTGTGGGGTTCCCCAACCGAGGCGGAGGCGGTGGAGCTGCTGCGGGCCGTGCGCGATGCGGTCGCCGACCGTCCCGGCGTGGCCGTGATCGCGGCGGCGTATGCCGATGCCGAACGCCTGCCCTCGCGGCCGCTTCCGCCGCTGCTGATCGCGCGCGTCGCGCGGGCGGCCGAGGTGGCGGGATGTCTCATCGACACCGGGGTCAAGGACGGCCGCGGGCTGCTTCAGTGGCTGGCGCCGGCGGTGATCGCGCAGGTCGCCGCCGAGGCGCACGCGGCGGACCTGCACTTCGCGCTGGCCGGCAGCCTCGGCCTGGACGACCTGCGCGCCGTCCGCTCGCTGCGCGCCGACATCGTGGGCGTGCGATCGGCGGCGTGCCGGGACGGCCGGCGCGACGGGGCGCTGGACCTGGCGCGCGTGCGGCGGCTGCGTGCGGTCTGCCGGGCCTGAGACCGCGGGCTGGCGGGGTGGGGGCGGTTAGCCCAGCCCCTGAGCGACCTCGTACACGCCGTCGAGGTCGAGCACCAGGTCGTTGCGCTCGAAGAGGCTCCGTACGCAGCCCTTGTGGGCCTTCATCTTGTGCCCACCGATGCCGAGCGCTCCGAGCGTGGTCGTCCCGTCGCGCTCGACCAGGTCGTCGCGCGCCTCGAGGCCCTCGACCCCGAGGGGCTCGGTGGCGTTGAAGTCGACGAGGTAGCGGAGCGCCCGGTTGGCCCGATCCTCAGCGTCGACGAGCCGCACGCCGGCCGGACCCGCCGCGAGCACGACCGTCGCGCCGCGCATGAGGGCCCGGAGGGTGGCACGGTCGGCCGGTTCGATGGGAGCGAGGCCGAGCTGCGCCGCGACGGCGAGCCCGCGCGGGCGGTGGTACGGGCGGTCCTCGCCGAACATGTCGGCCGGAATCGCCGCGACGGTGACGTCGCAGCCCTCGCGTTCCAGGAGCATGGCCGCGCGCAGCCCGACCGGGCCCACGCCGATGACGAGCGCGCGGCGTCCCTGCAGGTCCGCGTCACTGGCGAGCCGGACGACCGCCGCGGCAGCCGTGGTGTTGCAGCCGTTCGAGTCGAGCATCGCGGACACGCGGAACGGGCCGAAGAACGCCTGCTGCACCTCGGCGAGCATGCTCTCGCCGAGGGCGACGTCCGATCCACCGATCCAGACCGCGAGCGTTGCGAGATCCTCGATGCCGCGCGTGAAGAACGCGTCCTGGACGAGGCCCCGGACGTCCTCGGGCTCCACGCCCGCGTAGGGCATCACGACGTCAACGCCGGCGTCGTAGGCGACGATGGCGTCGAACGGGCTCGCCCGCTGGTCGGTGTCGAGCTGGAGCAGGATCTTCTTCACGCTTCCTCCGTATCGTGTCGGTGCCGGGCGCGCCTACGCTCGCGACGCGGCTCGGCGAAGGTCAGGTAGCCCCAGTCCAAGGGCGATTCCTGGCGGTAGTTCTTGCGCAGCGCGCGAGCGATCGACGCCTTCATGAGCTCCTTGCCGAGATAGAAGGCGTGGGATGCGTCGTCGACGCCGAGGGCCTCGAAGATCTCGTCGATGTCCGTGCCCATGACGAACCGGTCGGCGTTGAACGCGTAGATCCGATCGGCGTCGGCGAAGATGCGGATGTTGGGGTCCGTGAGCGCGCGCTGCAGCTCGCGCAGCTCGCTCTCGCCATAGGGCCGGAACTCGGAGTCGCGCAGCGTCACGAGGCGCCCGTCGACGTGCTTGGGGACGGTCCCGCGGCCGATGGCGAAGTGCATGAGCTGCGCTGCGAGCACGGCCTCCTGCACCGCGCCGCGGGCCCACTCGATCACCTCGGTGGTCAGGACGTTGCGGATCCCGAGCTCCTGGCAGAACCCGATAAGCAGCGCCGTCACGCCGGTGCTGTCGCTCTCGGTGAGCTCGGTGAGGTTCCCGATCCCCATCAACATCTCGGCGCGCGGGTGGCGGCGGCGCACCTCGAGATAGCGCCCGAGGCTTGCGGCGAATCCCATGCCGATCGGCTCGAGGATCGGGTCGAGCAGATAGGGCCGCCCCACGGCCTCGACGTGGGCGATGGTCGCCTCCATGCTCTCGAGGTCGTCGGGGACGTCGGGAATGAGGACCGGCGTCGCGCGCAGGTCCTCGGCGAGGTGGCGGTTGGTCGCATTGAGGCTCAGGACGTAGTCGACGCCGGCCTCGTCGGCCATACGGATCTCGCGCGGGTCGAGCGTGTCGATGCTGAGCGCAAAGCCGCGGCCGCGGAGGTCCGCGATGACGCCCGGGCCCTCGTCGAGCCAGTCGCGGTCGAGCGAGAGGCCAAGGTCGATCACGTCGGCCCCCGCGTCTCGGTACCGCGACGCCGTCACGACGATCTCCTCCCGGCTCAGATGCGGGACATCGTTGATCTCGGCGAAGACCCGGACATCGCGTGCGCCATAGGCCTCGCGGGCGTCCGCTTGCCCGAAGAACGCCGGCAGCTCCTTCAGGTCGTTGGGGCCCTTCTCGGCGGGCACGCCGCACCGCTCGGTGATGATGCCGGTGTCGCCGGCGCACAGCCCCGGGATCATGATCCGCGTGACGCCGGCGGGTGGCCGCAGGAACCGCGCGATCCACGGCGTCGGCATGAGCGCCGCGACCGTAATCTTCATGACCGCGACGTCATATTCGAACGGCAGGTGCGCGTGGCGCAGCGCCTCCTCGAGAGCAGGGGCCGCGAGCTTGCCCGTCACGAACAGCCACCGATCGGTGACGGCCACCCGTTCCTGAGTCACCAGTGACGGCCCGACCAGCAACGAGCTCCGATATGCAGCCGGTCTCCCAAGGGCGGCGACCTTAACCGTTGAAGTGAACCAGCGCAAGCAACGGCGACGCTGCAAGTGAGTGAGTGAACGCGTCCACCGACGTCGACTCGACTTCAGGCGCTCCACGCGGCCTGCTGCCCGATTGCAACCCGCGCTGGCCCTGGAATGCGGTCCCGCAGGTGCGTACGTTGGCTGTCGTTCGTCGTGGAGACGCGACCCGTCGCTCGACGGCAACTAGACCCAACCCGTGACCTCCTTCCGGAGGTCCGTGCGACCCTGCCGGCTGGGCGAATAACCGTAAGTCGTGGACCGGAGGAGAGGGCATGGCTGAGCGTATGAAGGGTCTGCTGCCGCTTGCGATCGCCATCACGGTCGTGTCGTTTATCTATGTGGAGTTGTCGTTGAACTTCACGTTCCACTGGGCGACGAGCGGCGATCTGGGCAACGGCCTATCGCTGCCCGCGAGCTTCCATTTCGCGATTCCGGCGGCGTTTGTGTCGTGGGGGCTGTTCTTCCTTCTTGGTGGCGATGGCGCGGCGGCTCGTGGGGTCGCGATTGCCAGCTTCTTCGGGTGCCTGACGGCGCTGCTGATGATGGTCTTCGTGGCGGCGACGGCGGGGTTGCCGGACTTCTGGGCGATCTCGCTGGGTGTGGCCGTGGCGGGAGGGGTCCTGGTGGTCCTGGGCGGGCTGGGTGCGTGGTATGTCATCCCGGCGACGTTCCCGGCGTTTGCGTGTTGCGTGTTCTGGTGGATCGCGACCGGCCTGGATGGCTGGGCCGAGAAGGGCGGCGGCGTGGGCAACAGCGTTCAGGCGCTGGCCAAGCCCGCGACGGCGGGGGCCGGCGCCTTCGGCGGCGTGATCTCGACCCCCTATGGCTGGGTCGCCTTCAACGTCTTCGTCACGCTGTTGGTCGGCTGCCTGTTGGGCCTGGTCTCCTCGCGCCTGGCCAGCGTGCTGACGCCCAAGCCCGCCACCACACCCGCATCGGACTCGCCCGCACGCTGACGGCGCTCTCGCCCGCTGCGCGCTTCCACGGCCCATCGCGTCGGCCGTTGCACGTCATCGCCGCGGCGAGCTTGATGAGGGAGTGGACGATCGGATTCTCATCGTCGGAACGCCACACGAGGCGCGTCGTAACCGGCGGACCGTCTTGCAGCGGGATTGCGACCACGCCCGGGTGGGGCAGGCCGCCTGCGACGGCGGCCGGAATGGTCGCGATGGCCCGTCCGGAGGCGACCACGGTCAGCCCTTGCTCGGGATTCTCGACCCTATCGGCGGTCCATGATGGGGGACCGCGGCGTTGCGCGTCGAGCGTCCAGAAGGCGAGCCATTGCGGGTGGAGCCTCGGGCAGCGTGGAAACGGCTGATCGAGGACCTCGGCTACCCGTACCCCATGGTTCTGGGCGAGCCGGTGGCCGACCGCCATGAGGACGAGCATCTGACCGGTCTCGATGGTCAGCGCGCTGAGGCCGGGCTCTCTCGGCGGCTCAACGAACAGCCCGACGTCTACGCTCTGGAGCAGCGAGCGTTCCCGAGTGGGAAACCCCATCCGCCGCCATTCCAGGCTCATGTCCGGCTGCTCGAGGCGCAGGACGTGGAAGAGCGGGCCCCAACAGCTGAGCGGCCATGCGTCGAATGCGACTCTGAGCGGCTTCATGTCCTGCGACGACCCGTAGCTCCTGGCCACTGAATCATTTGCCCCACTGTGCTCATAGGGCGGCCGCGCCTCCTGCCAACCCTCCCACGGGTCTTGGCGCCTTGTCCAATGAGTCGTTTGGCCTACGTCTCCTCGGGGTTGGCCTGAAGCGGGGTCCTGTGTCGTCAGGCCGGAAGGGGAGTACGGTCGGGATGCTGCAGATGAGAGCCCCAATCCTCCGGCTGCCATGAGCGTCTCGGATCCCTCTGCGATCACGGGCATGGGCCTGGCGCGGGTGGTCGCGCAGATGCCGGCCGCCGTGATCGTCGTGGAGGCGCCCTCGGGCAGGATCGTGCACGTCAACGCCCGGGCGCGGGACATGGCCGAGCGGCAGCTCGGACGGCCGGTCCCGCACGAGCTGACGCCAGACTGGGAGATCTTCCACCCCGACGGCCGCCGCTACGCGATGAAGGAGTGGCCGCTCGTCCGCTCGATCACCACAGGCGAGGAGGTGGTCGACGAGGAGTACTTCAACGTGCTCCCCGACGGCGGTCGCATGACCATCCGTTGCAGTTCCTCCCCGATCCGGGAGGACGAGGGGCGCATCGTGGCCGGCGTGCTCGTGATGACCGACGTCACCGAGCAGAAGCGCCAGGAGGAGCGGCTGAAGTACCTCGCCGGCCTGCTGGACAACACGGAGGACGCGATCGTCGCCCTGGATGCCGAGTGGCTCGTCACCGTGTGGAACAAGGGCGCCGAGCGCATGTACGGCTGGACCGCGGACGAGGTGGTGGGTCGTCACACCCTCGAGGTCGCTTACCTGGACATGAGCGACGAGGAACGGGCGGCGGTGCGCCACGTGGTGGCCGAACATGGACGCTGGCGCGGCGAAGTCGTCGCCCGTCGCAAGGACGGCGCGGCGGTGAGCGTCGAGTTGATCACCGTCGCCCTGCGCGGAGAGCGGGGCGAGACCACCGGCTTCCTTGGGCTCCACCGCGACATCGGCGAGCGCAAGGAGGCCGAGGAGGCGCTGCGCAGCGCGCAGCGGCACAGCGAGACGATCCTGGAGAGCATCACCGACGTCTTCGTCGCCGTGGATCGCGAGTGGCGCTACACCTACGTCAACGCGCGGGCCCTGCGCCGCATGCAGGAGCGCAGCGGCAGGCAGCTGACGCGTGAGGGCGTCCTCGGGCAGCGCCTGTGGGAGATGTTCCCCGACGCCGTGGGGAGCGAGGTCTACGAGACCTACCAGCAGGCGATGCGCGAGCAGCGCCAGGTGGAGTTCGAGGCCTACTTCGCCCCAAGCGGCGAGTGGATCGAGACGCACGTCTACCCGTCCGGGAGCGGGCTGTTCATCTACTTCCGGAACATCGACGAGCGCAAGCAGGCCGAGGAGGAACGCGAGCGGCGCGTGCGCCAGCAGGCGCTCGTGGCCGATCTGGGCCTGCGAGCGCTCGCGACCGACGATCTCCAGGAGCTGATGGACGAGGCGGTCGCCCTTGTCGCGCGCACGCTCGAGGTCGAGCTCTCCGGGGTCGCCGAGATGCCGGCCGACAGCGACGACGTGATCCTCCGCGCGGGCGTCGGATGGCGGGAGGGCTTCGTCGGGCGCCGGATAGAACGAGACCGCGATTCCCAGGTCGGGTACACGCTGCTTCAGCGTGAGCCGGTCATCGCGGAGGACCAGGCCACAGATCAGCGGTTCAAGCCCAGCACGATGACGCGGGAGCATGGAGTCGTGAGCGCGCTGACGGTGATGATCGAGAGCCCGGACGAGCCGTTCGGCGTGCTCGAGGCGCTTTCCACACGCCGGCGCAGGTTCTCGGAATCCGACATCAGCTTCGTGCAGGCGGTCGCCAACGTCCTCGCCGGTGCGGTCGAGCGCAGCCGAGCCGAGAAGCGGCTTGCCGAGGTCAAGGAGATCGAGCGCCGCCGGATCGCTCGCGAGCTGCACGACGAGGCGCTCCAGGAGCTGACGCACGCGGTGGCGCTGGCCAGCCGCCGGCTCCGTCGCGACTCCCACGCGAGCGACGAGTTGGCCGCCGCACTCAAGCGCGTCGGCGAGCAGCTGCGCGGCGCGATCTACGACCTGCGTCTGGGGGACGAGCAGGACACGCCGTTCCCCGAGCTGCTGGAGGCGCTCGTAGCTGTGCATCGCGCCATGGCGGTCGGCTTCGAGATCGAGCTGGAGGTGGGCGATGACGTTCCCACCGGTCGCCTTGGCGCCACGGGCATCGAAGTGCTCCGGATCCTCGGCGAGGCGCTGACGAACGCCCGCCGCCATGCGCGCCCCGAGCGCGTTCAGGTCCGCGTCTGGGCCTCGGACGTCACCCTGCGCGCAGAGGTTTCCGACGACGGCCACGGATTCGCGCCGGCGAGTCGGTCAGCTCCCGCGGACGGCCACGGGACGAGGGGCATGCACGAACGCGCCGAGCTCCTTCACGGGCGCCTGGACATCTCGAGCGACCCGGCGGCGGGCACGACGGTGCGCCTCGAGGTCCCCCTGGCCAGGGAGCTCGGCGGCGCGGTCGACCACGTGCGCGTGCTGCTGGTGGAGGATCAGACGGCCGTCCGCGAGGCGATCGCCTCGGCCTTCACCCGCGACGCCGGCTTCGACGTCGTGGGGCAGGCCGCGTCGCTGGCCGAGGCCCGTGGCATGCTGCACGACGTCGACGTGGCGGTGCTCGACCTCGGTCTGCCCGATGGCTTCGGCGCCGACCTCATCGACGAGCTGCGCGAGATCAGCCCCCGAGCGCAGGCGCTGGTGCTCAGCGCGACGCTCGACCATGCCGCGGTCGCCCGCGCGATCCAACGCGGGGCGGCCGGGGCGCTCGACAAGATGGCGCACCTCGACGAGGTCGTGGACACGGTGCGGCGCCTGCGCGCGGGCGAGATCCTGCTGCCCATGGACGAGGTCGTGGAGCTGCTGCGCTTCGCCGGACGCCAGGAAGAGCAGGAGCGCCAGCACCGCGAGGCCATCGCCCGCCTGACGCCGCGCGAACGCGAGGTCCTGCAAGCGCTCGGCGACGGCCTCGGGAGCCAGCAGATCGCCGCGCGCCTGCACATCACCATCCGAACCCAGCGCAACCACGTCGCCAGCATCCTCGCCAAGCTCGGCGTCCACTCGCAGCTGCAGGCCGTGCTCTTCGCCCTGCGCTACGGCGTGATCACGCTCCCCTCGTAGGGCTCCCGTCCCGCGGGCCAAGCTCGTCGATCCTGGCCTTCACGTCCCCAGGCGTGTAGGTTGCTCGCCGGCCAGCGGCGAGGCGCCAACACAACCAACAGGAGGAGAGGGTCGTGGCCGAGCGTATGAAGGGCTTGCTCCCGCTTGCCGTCGCCATCACGGTGGTGGCGTTCGTCTATGTGGAGCTGTCGTTGAACTTCACGTTCCACTGGGCAACGAGCGGCGATCTGGGCAACGGCCTGTCGCTGCCGGGTAGCTTCCACCTCGCCGTCCCGGCGGCGTTCGTGTCGTGGGCGCTGTTCTTCGCCCTCGGTGGCAATGGCGGCGCGGCGCGACAGGTGGCGCTGAGCGCCGTCTTCGGGTGCGCGATGGCCCTGCTGACGTTCGCGTTCGTGGCCGCGACCAAGGGGCTGCCGGACTTCTGGACGATCGCGCTGGGCGTCGCCGTGGCGTCGGGCATCATGGTGCTCCTCGGCGCGCTGGGCGACTGGTACGTCATCCCGGCGACGATCGCCGCGTATGCCTGCTGCGTCCTGTGGTGGATCGCGACCGGCATGGACGGCTGGGCCGACAAGGGCGGCGGCGTGGGCAACAGCGTCAAGGCGCTGAGCGACCCCGCGACGGCCGGCACCGGCGCCTTCGGCGGCGTGATCTCGACCCCCTACGGCTGGGTTGCCATCAACGTCCTCGTCACGTTGCTGCTCGGCTGCCTCTGCGGCCTGGCCTCCGCGCGCCTGGCCGCCGTGCTGACGCCCAAGCCCGACGCACCCGCAGCGGACGCCGCCGTCACCGCCGGCTGAGGCCGGCGTTCGACGACCACGGCACCGGCCGGTGCGAGCGGCACCGGCCGGTGGCGGCGTGCCGCGTCGCAGCTGATGCCGGAGGAGGGACTCGAACCCCCGACACGCGGATTATGATGGCGCCTGGGCGCTCGTGTGTTGGCTCTGTACAGCCAAAGTTCCCATCGGTTAGACGAGGCTCGGTGGGGTCAGATCTGGCGAGTCGGGGACATGGTTTGCGACGTTCGTCAGGGTGCCCACAGCGTCCACCCCAGCCGTCATCCTCCGGGTGTGCTTCCGAACGACTGGCAGCCGTGTGGCTCGTCCGCCATCGAGGCGTACCGCTATCTGCGCGACGACGGTGTTCTCCAACTCGTGTTCGTCGACGGCCGCATGGTTTACGACTACCCCTGCGATGACGACATGTTCGAGCGCTTCATCGCAGCATCGTCGATGGGTCGGTTCGTCAACCAGGTCCTGAAGCCCCACGCACAGCGGCTCGGCTGGTCGAAGCAGCCATACCGGTGGACGGCTTGGTGAGGTCAGGCCCATGAGCCTTGGTTGTGTGCGCGGTTTCTGAGGTCTACGATCCGAATCGATGCACCTTCTTGCGGACGTTCGGGTGGGGGCTCCGTCCTTCACCGCTGCTGGCCGGCGACACGCGAAACCGTCGCGCTGAACCGCACCGGCTCAACGTTCGATCCGCTCTAGGAGGTATCCGTGCGCATCACGCGCGTTCATGTCGTCAACTTTCGCTGCCTTAGGGACCTGACGACGTCTTTCGAGGATGTCACCGTGCTCGTTGGCGCCAACGGCACGGGCAAGTCGACGCTGCTCCACGCCCTCCGTTGGTTCTTTGAAGGCGGGGCACTGGAACCCGAGGACCATGCTGGACATCAAGCCGACCGGCCGGTCTCCGTCGGCGTGACCTTCACCGACTTCAACGACGCGGATCGGGCGGCTCTCGGCTCGTACGTCGTCGGCGATGAAGCAACCTTCTTTCGCACCTGGACGACCGACGCCGGCGAGAAGCTAACGGGGAAGGGGCTGACCCATCCGCCGTTCAATGAGGTCCGTCGCCAGGCAGGAGCTATGGCCAAACGAGAGGCGTACCGAGAACTTCGGGACGCTCGGCCGGAGCTCGGGCTCCCGACCGCATCGAGTGCAGCTGCCGTCGACGCGGCTCTTGATGATTGGGAGAGGGATCATCCGGACCAGCTCGAGGAGGCGCGCGTTGATGCGACGCATCTGTTCGGTTTCACCGGCGGTCCCAGGCTCAATGGGCGGTTCGATTTTGTCATGGTGCCGGCGATTGCCGACCCGGCGGCTCAGACGCGCGACGCTCGCGGGACGCTGCTGCGCCAGCTGTTGGAGCGTGCGCTCGGTGACCAATCCCAGATGCGGGCTCGGCTGACGGCGCTCGAGGGCGAAGTCACTGAGACGGTCCGCGAAATCGTCACCGAAGAAGGAGGTCAGGCTCTCCGAGATCTTGCCGGCGGCGTAACGCGTGAGCTGGCTCGACTCATCCCCGGCAGCGAGGTCATGCTTGAGGCTCAGCCGCCGCCCGTGCGCGTCCCGGACTTGTCCGTCGGCGTGCGCGTCGCCGATGGACGGCTCCTCACCGGTGTCGGTCATCAGGGGCATGGGTTTCAGCGTGCCCTCCTAATTGCCATCGTGCAGCTCCTTGCCACGATTCGACCGCAACCGATGCTCGATCAGGGGGAGGAGCCAGCCGCTCAACAGATCGCGCCGTCGTTGTTCCTGGCACTTGAGGAGCCTGAGCTCTACCAGCACCCACTTCAGGCTCGCCACTTTGCGGTCACACTGGCCGCTCTCGCGGAAATCCCCGGCGCCTCGGTCCAAGTCGCATATGCGACGCACTCAGAGCACTTCGTCGACCCAGCGCATTACGAGCGGCTGCGGCGGTTCCAGCGTCGGCAGGAAAGGGAGTGGCCGGAGTCGGAAGTGACCCGCGCGACGACGGATCGCGTAGCGGCGAGGGTACGCGAAGCCTACGACCCCGAACGGATTCGGATTCGGATCCGGATGACGCTGCGTCGACAAGTCGCTGAGGCAGTGTTCGCCAAGGCAGCGGTCATCGCGGAAGGCGACTCTGACGTCGGGCTGCTGCATGGGCTTGCCGAGCGCGGCGACGGCGAAGGCCTCGACGCACTGGGCATCGCCGTAGTAAAGGGGCACGGAAAGCGCCAGCTCCTGATCCCGTGGGCGATCCTGACTGAGCTGGGAATCCCGTGCTACGTCGTGTTCGATGGTGACGGGAGGCTGGCCGCCCGCAAGATCGCACAGGGTCGGGAGCAGGAGCAAGCCGAGGTGGCGCAGAGGCAGGCCCAGAACGAGAATCTCGTGGTCCAACGCGTGTTGGGGCTCGACGAACTACGTGAGCCCGCGACGACGGTGGGGCCGATCCACACGGTCTTCGCGGACACCCTCGACACCGAGGTAGACGCTTGGGATGGTTTTGTGGCAGCCGCTCAGGTGGCGCGCGACGAGCTGGGCGACTGGCGCGAAAAGTCGGACGACGCCTACCGAGATGCTGCAGTGAACACCGTAGCCGAGCCACCCACTGTGCTGACCGAGCTAATGGCGCGCATTTGCTCGCTCGCGACCTAAACCGCGACGTACGCCTCCTCGCGGCCGGCCGTGCCTTCCTGCCACGTGTACCCCGTAAAGGCCGGACCGCGTGAATCTTGCAGCCGATCCATGCGGACGGCGTGCCGACCGGCCGCTCCTATACCTTCGCGAGGTGGTTCCCGATCAGCCGACTGACCCGCACGAGCGGCTCTGCGCCGAGGCCCGGGTGTTCGCCGCGTCGTTCTGTTCGGAGTCCCATCCGGAGCTGTTCGGGATCACCGATGGGAAGGCAGTGGGTACCTACATCGAATCGCGGTTCAAGGCGCACCTACGCGCTGCGGACTTCTTCGTCGAGGACGAAGATGAGGGCAGCGCAGCCAAGGGCATAGACCTTCCCGGGCTCGGGACAGACATCAAAGTAACGTCGCTCCGGCAGCCCCAGTCGTCCGCTCCGTTCAAGGACTTTCGCCAGAAGATTGAGGGCCTTGGTTACAACCTCGTCCTCTTTGTATACGTGAAGTCTGATGCCGACGGCAGCTCGACGATCAATTTTCCTGCCGTCCGCTTCATTCCGGCGTCGCTGACCGCCGACTTCCAAACCACGGCGTACCTCAGGCACCTACTGCTTGAGCAAGGCGCCGACGTCGAGGATGTAATCGCATATCTTCAGGATCGGAACGTGCCAGCGGATGAGGTTTCTCTGGCGAGGTACGCCGAGTCCCTTGTGAGCAACCCGCCGGAACAGGGCTACCTCACTATCTCGAACGCCCTCCAATGGCGGCTCCAGTACAAGCGGGTGGTCACGCAGACTATCGAAGGGGTTCGGAGTGTCTTCCCGACCTGAGCCCGCCCCGCAAAGCGTCTTCGGGGATTTCCAGACGCCCGTTGCGCTTGCGCGACGCGTTTGGGAAGTGGTTGACCTGGGCGGTATCGAGGCTGTCATAGAGCCCACGGTGGGCCTCGGTTCGTTCCTTGCCGCCGCGCCGGAAGCCGCGCGGGCGGCCCCCTGGATCTGCTTCGACATCCATGCCGACTATGTCGAGACGGCGCGAAACGCTGCCAAGCTGGCTGGCATCAACGGGGCACAGATCGAGCAGAAGGACGCGTTCACCTTGTCGCCCGCGGACCTCACCCATCTCAATCCAGCTGCGCCGGTGCTTGCCATCGGAAACCCCCCCTGGGTCACGTCCGCTGCACAAGCGCACGCGGGCCGCGCGAACCTCCCCGTGAAGAGCAACGGTGACTTTGCTCTGCGGGGTCTTGACGCACTGACCGGTCAGGCGAACTTCGATATTGCAGAGGCGATTCTTCTCCGCATCATCGCTGCGCTGGACGGGTTTGCCGACTGGCGGCTGGCGTTTCTCGTGAAGAGGTCCGTGGCGATGAAACTTGCCCGCCGCTTACTCGGCCGGGCAGAGGTCCTCTCGTTCTCGAGCATCGATGCCTTCCAGCATTTCGGCGCCTCGGTGGACGCTGGCCTCTTCTATGCCCGGGTCTCAACGTCGGCGGCGCCGGCGATCGACATCGCGATCGCTGACGAACTTGGCGGTCCGATCGTTCGTCGTGCTGGCCTACGCGACACTCGCTTCGTGGAAGATCTCGACGCATACTCGAGAGTAGCCGCTCTCGAAGCCGCTAGACTCGTCGCCTGGCGGCAAGGCATCAAGCACGACCTGGCGAAAGTGCTTGAACTGCGCGCAGAAGGCGACGGCTGGAAGAACGGCTTTGGCGAGATGGTGGATGTTGAGGAGGACGCCCTCGCACCGCTGTACAAAAGCTCCGATCTCGCGCATGGGCGCCCGTCGGGCCGAATGTTGCCGCTGTACCAGACGGATCTGACCGGCCCGGTCCCGGACCTTGATGATCGTTGGCCGAGGCTCGCCGCCTACCTACGTGCCCACGAGGCTGCTTTCGCTAGTCGTCGGTCCCGCATTTACTGCGGCAAACACCCATTCATGCTCTTCGGCGTTGGCCCGTACGTACTCGCCCCCTGGAAGGTCGCCGTATCGGGCCTCTACAAGACGCCTGCGTTCCGGGTGCTTGGGCCAGACGATCTGGGCCGCCCTGCGCTCGTCGACGATACGTGCTACCTGCTCCCATTTGACACCGAGTACGCCGCGAAGACGGTCGCCGACCATCTCAACGGCGAGAGCGCTCAGCAGTTCATCGCGAGCATCGCCGACGGATCAGCCAAGCGACCATTTACCAAGGCCGTCCTCTCGCGGGTGGCCGTCCCGTGTCCACCACTCGAGACCGCGCCAGGTCAACTCGTTCTCGTGACGTGAAGCCTCGGGCCGCGGGCTCCGGCGGCCGGATGGAAGAGCACCTCGCGGACGTGCGAGCACGAGAATCTCGGCGATCGGCGCTGACGGCGACCTGTGCCGCCTGATGCCCGGCACCCGGAGACTTTGATCCGCTGGCCTCGTTGGACTAGCGTAGGACCTAGTTGCACTGACGTACGCCGCGCATGGACCACGTTGACCCTACGTCAACCCGCCCTCAGGGCTGAAACCCTAGCCGTAGAGCCAAATCTGAGCCTATACCTAGTGCCGGAGGAGGGACTCGAACCCCCGACACGCGGATTATGATTCCGCTGCTCTAACCGACTGAGCTACTCCGGCGGGGGCGGCGGAGTTTAGCGGCGGGTGGTGGGCGCGCTCGGCCGTCTCGACGATGGCGTCGAGGATCTGGGGCCACGCTGCGCGGGGGAGGTCGTGGCCCATGCCTTCGATCATGAGCAGGCGCGCGCCGGGGATGGCGCGGGCTGTCGCGCGGCCGCCGGAGGGGGCGACGAGGCGGTCCTTCGTGCCGTGGATGACGAGGGTGGGGGCCGTGATGCGGCGCAGCTCGACGGCGCGGTTGCCGGACGCGAGGATCGCAGCGAGCTGGCGGCCGGCAGAGGATGCGTGGTGGCCGCGGTCGTACATGCGGCCGAGCAGGTCGCGCAGGGCGGCTTCGTCGGGGTCGAACCCGGTGGAGCCGATCCAATGGAACAGGTCGATGGCCTGCTCGATGTAGGCCTCGCGGTCGCTGGGCCCCGGGCGCAGGAACTTGCGATAGGTGCGCAGGGCCGGCTGGCCGGTGATGCGGCTGCCGGTGCTCGACATGATCGAGACGAGCGAGAGGACGCGCTCGGGGCGGCGGGCGGCGATGGTCTGGGCGATCATGCCGCCCATCGACGCGCCGACGAGATGGGCGCGCTCGATGCCGAGGTGGTCGAGGAGCCCGACGCCGTCGGCCGCCATCTCGGCCAGGGTGTAGGCGGCGGCGCGCGCGTCGCGGCGCAGGAGCTGGCCGAGCGTGGGCGCCGGATAGCTGTCGAGGATCGTCGAGCGGCCGATGTCGCGGTTGTCGTAGCGGACGACGTGGAAGCCGCGTCCGGCCAGGTCGGTGCAGAACTCCTCGTCCCAGCCCAGCATCTGCGTGCCCAGGCCCATGATCAGCAGCAGGGCCGGCTCGGCGGGGTCGCCGAAGGTCTCGTAGCAGAGCTCGATGTCGCCGACGCGGCAGAAGCTCTCGGCCATGCTCACGAATGTAGCCGGCAGCCTTCGTGCGCTCGCCGGCCGGCGGTCGAGCTCCGAGGCTGCCGGCGACCCCGGCGGGCCTACCCCGCGTCGGTCGCGGGCGCGCCGCTCGGCGCCCGCGCAGGCGCGGACGGGCCCTGCACCTTGAGTCGCTGCTGCTGGCGCTCGGGGGCAATCCGCACGACGTTCCACACCAGGCCGAGCTTCTCCATGCCCCGGATCAGCCATGCCGAAGGGTCGAGCTCGAGCCGGCCCAGCCCGTGGGCCGCCGAACGCGGGAACGCGTGGTGGTTGTGGTGCCACGCCTCGCCCAGCGAGGGCAGCGCGAGCCAGAAGACGTTGGTCGAGTGGTCCTCCACGTCGAAGCGCCGGCGCCCGAAGAAGTGGCAGACGGAGTTGATCGACCACGTGACGTGGTGGATGAAGAAGATCCGGACGAGACCGCCCCACAGCAGGCCGGTCAGCGCGCCCGTGAGGCGGCCCGTGATGAGGTAGCCGGCCAGCGCCGGCAGCGCCAGCCCGGCCACGACGATCGCGGGGAACGCGCGGCTGATGCGCCGCATCCCCTTGTCCTCCACGAGATCGGCCGCGTACTTGCGCTTGCGTGCGGTGCCCTGATCGATCAACAGCCACCCGACGTGGGCATGGACGAGGCCTCGCAGCCCCGAGCCCTCGCCGAGGTGCGGGCTGTGCGGATCGCCCTCCTCGTCGGCATGCGCGTGGTGCTTGCGATGGTCGGCCACCCACGCGATCACCGGTCCCTGGACCGACATCGAGCCCAGGATGGCGAAGAGGTACTCGACCGGCTTGCTGGTCATGAAGGCGCGGTGGGTCAGCATGCGGTGGAAGCCGACGGTCACGCCGAAGCCCGTCAGCAGGTAGAAGATCGCGAACAGGGCCAGGTCGTGCCAGCCCACGCCGCGGTCCCAGAAGAGGACGATCGCGACGAGGAAGGCGACGAAGGGAATCGTCACCGCGAGCAGGTTGGAGATTCGAGCGGCTCTCGACATACATGGAGCCTAGGCGCAAGTTCCCCCGCCCGATGTGCGCGAGGGCCACGTCGAACACGCGTGAATCTATAACGAAGTCACAAACATGTGCGGAGGCCGCTACACCGCGAGCGACGGCACGGCCAGCGTCGCGAGGACCTCGTCGTCGGCCCCGGCGATCCACAGCCGCTGGTCGGCGCGCATCACCGTCGCCTCGCCGATGTCGGCGGGCGCGCGGTGCTCGATCTCGGCGTCGAGCGGCTCGGGGACGGGAGCGTCGCCGCGCAGGTGCTCCTCGAGCGCCTGCCAGTAGACGGCGTTGTTGACGTGGTCGGCGAGGTCGAGGTCGGCGGCACGGAAGCGCCACGGCGCGCGCGCCGCGTCCTTTGGCGGAGCGGTGCGCTGGCGCAGGCGCGCGCGCACGCGCCGGCCCGCGGCCGAGGGGCCGTAGACCGCTTCGAAGCCGGGGGGCACGCGGCGCGGGCGAGCTCCGTCGGGATCGAGGTGCACCCAGAGCGCCACCGCCTCCACGAGGCCGCCCTGCTCGCCGCGCACCGTGCTGCGCCGCTCGGCCCACAGCGCGGCCGCGCCGCTGCACCACGTCTCGATGGCCACCGTCTCCTGGAAGCGCGGGAAGCGCTCCGCGCGCATCCGCAGGCGCCGCACCACCCAGACGCCGTCGTCGGGCAGGCCGGAGTCGACGAGGTCGGCGAAGGCGGCGTCCTGGAGCCAGCGCGCGACGGCGTCGAGGCGAACGCGCCCCGAGGGGTCGACGTCGCCAAGTCCCGCCCGCGCGCGATCGGTGAAGACGCGGCCGTCCGTGGGAGCGGGGGCGAGCGCGGTGAGCTCCACCGCGCGGACCCTAGCGGCGCGCGGGGGCGCGGCCGCTCGCGCGAGCGCTCTG
>DASVFT010000104.1:0-43547 GCA_036379935.1 Solirubrobacteraceae bacterium
GTGGCTTCGGGCGGCGCGGCTTCTGCATCGCGCCCGCCAGCGTGCGGCGGATGAACTCGGCTTTCGTGAGGCCCTCGTCGGCGGCGCGGCGGGCGAGAGCCTCGTCCAGATCGGGGTCCAGGTAGAGGCTCGTCTTCTTCACCCTACGTAGGGTATCGCACCTCTATGGCCCGCGGCGTGCGGACCAGGCGCGCGGTCGTGGCCAGGGCCAGCAGCGTCATGATGGTCGCACTGGCCACGCACCATGGGCAGATCGCGTCGATGGTGAAGAGCTCGCGGTAGGTGAGATAGGCGCTGAACCCGAAGCCGACGAGGGCGATCAGGGCGGCGGCGATGAGCGCCTCCTCACGGCGCACGAGCAGGGCGACGAGGATCGACGCGTAGGCCAACAGGCCGAGCAGGGCCACCGGCACGCCCGCGAGCTTCGACCACTCCGAGCTCTGCACCTTCTCGCAGTCGCCTCCCAGCCCGCACACGGGGCGCAGGCCCTCGTAGTGCACGTAGGTCAGGTAGGCCGCGACCCCGAGGCCGACGACGGCGAGGACGATCGCAGCTAGGCGCAGGCGGCGATCGGTGCTGTCGGTGCTCACGCCTGTCCGAGCAGCCCGTCGATCGCCGACTTGAAGGCGCCGACGTCCGTGGCATCGGCGTCGACGGCGGTGAGCTTGCCGCCGCGCCTGCCGATCAGGATGGTCGGGGTGCCGTCGACGCCGTAGCGATTGGCCAGCGTGTTGGCCGCGGCCAGCGGCTCCTTCGAAGCCTCCGACGTGGCGTACGCGTCGGCCTTGACGGGGTCGACGCCGGCGGCCTTGTAGATCCCGTTCAGGAAGCTCGGCGTCACGTACCCGGAGTTCTCCTCACCCTGGTTGAAGTAGAAGACGTCCGCGAAGTTCCACAGCTTGTCCTGCCGGGCGGCGCCGGCCGCGGCGCGTGCCGCGGTCACGGAATCCGGCCCGAGGAACGACAGCGTGCGCAGCTCCATCCGCACCTTGCCCGTGCGCACGTAGTCCTGCACGAGCTGCGGCAGCGTCTGCAACGTGTACTCGCGGCAGATCGGGCACTGGAGGTCGGCGAACTCGATCAGCTGCACCGGCGCGCTGGGGCTGCCGAGGGAGATGTCGTTCTGCGGGATGCCGGCCAGCATCTCGGCCGACTCCTTCTGGCCGGGGATGGCGCCGGCCGACTTCTCCGCGGCTGCCGGCCGGCTCTTGGCGCCGCCCCCGCCGCCGCCGCTGATGGCGATGGCGGCCACGACGACCGCCGCGGCCACGACGACGAGGGCGAGCAGGGTCGTCAGGCGGCGCCGGCGCTGGGCCGCCGCCGCGTCCGCGCGCTCGGCCTCGAGGCGTGTCGCCCGGGCCGCGTCGCGCCGCTGGCGCTTGGTCAGGTTCGGTTCTTCGCTGCTCATGTCTGCCCCCATGGTGCCTCATGACCGGTCAAGCCGGGGTCAGCGGAGGTGCGGGGGGCCAGAACGTGGGTCAGTCGGGGCGCCCGAAGCGCCCGGGGCCGCGCTGGCGGCGGTCCACCTCGAACCACACCCGACAGCCCTTGGTGCGGTCGACGCCCCACCGCGAGGCGAGCGCGCCCAGCAGCCGCAGCCCATAGCCCTCGCTGCTCACCGTGGCGGGATCGAAACCCACGCCGGGGTCGGCTATCTCCACGCGCGCGAAGTCGTCGTGCAGGCGGGCGAAGAAGACGATCCGCTGGTCGGAGCGCAGGCGCGCGTGACGCACCGCGTTGCCCACCACCTCGGTGGACAGCAGGGTCACGGTGTGCTCGATGTCCTCGTGGAGGCCGTGTGCGTGCAGAGCCCGGCGCGCCAGCCGCGCGGACTCGGGCCGTGGCTCCAGGGCCAGGAGCATCTCCCGCGTGTCAGCGGCGAGCGGCGCCATTGTGGAGTGCTGCCCTGTAGCGGGGACCGCTACACGCTTCGCAGCGACCTTGTGTACGTTCGTCGGTCCTCGCTCCCGGCGAGCAATCGGTCGGTGCCGGTGAGCGCCAGGAGTCGCGCGACGGCGCCCCCGCTGCGACGGTCGACGCGCATCGTGCGGCGCGCAGCCCGGGCGGCGAGCAGGACGCCCAGCGTGGACGGGTCGGCGAAGGTCGTCGCCTTCAGGTCGACGACGACCTCGCCGTCGGCGCCGGCCAGGGCGCGCGCCAGCGCCGGCGCGGTCGCGACGTCGAGTTCGCCGGCGACCGACACGACCGTGCCGGTCTCGGTGCTCCGCACGCCCAGCGAGAAGAAGGGGTCGGACGGCGCGCGCGACATCGCCCGCCACCTTAGGGATGGCGCGTAAACGCTGCCAGATGATGCCGCACTTTGCGGGAGTTGCGCGTCCCCCGGCGCGCCTTTGACGGCGCGCCGGGGAGGGCGGCCCATGGGGTTAGGGGGCTAGGCCGCCTCGCGCAGGTCGGCCAGATCGTCCATGTCGGCCAGCCGGTTGAGGGCCGAGGACTCGAGCCGCTCGGCCTCGCGCGCGCCGATGCGCAGCTCGCGCTGCACCTGAGCGCGTGTGCGGGGCTCGCCGGCGGTGCCGAACCGCAGCTCGATGACCTTGCGCTCGTTCTCGGGCAGCCGCTTCAGCGCGGCCCCGATGCGCTCGGTCACCATCGTCTCGTGGACCTCCTCCTCGGGGGAGGGGGCCTCACCGGCCTGCAGGTCGCCGAGGGTGGCGGAGTCCTCGTCGTCGCCGAGGCGCATGTCCAGGCTCGAGGGGTTGCGGTCGACGGCCACGATGGCCTCGACCTCGTCCACGGGCATCTCGACGGCCGCGGCGATCTCGTGGACCTCGGGCTCGCGCTCGAGCTTGACGGCCAGCTCGTTGCGGGCACGCCCGACCTTGCGCGCCTTCGTGGCGACGTGGGCAGGCAACCTGATCGTGCGACCCGTGTTGTCCAGGCCGCGCTGGATGGCCTGCCTGATCCACAGCGTCGCGTAGGTCGAGAACCGGAACCCCTTGCGCCAGTCGAACTTCTCGGCGGCGCGAATGAGGCCCAGCATGCCCTCCTGCACGAGGTCGTTAAGGGTCAGGCCGTGGCCCTGGTAGCGGCGGGCGATCGAAACCACCAGCCGCAGATTGCAGTTGATCAACCGCTCCTTGGCGACGAGATCGCCCTTCTCGATGCGCTGCGCGAGCTCGAGCTCCTCTGCGGGACGCAGCAGCCGGAACTGGTTGGCGCGCTGCAGAAGCTGATCGAGAGCGTCGGCGTGAACGAGCGCCTCGTCTCGGAGGGGGTTCTTCGTGTCGAGCAAGATCCTCCATCTGAAATCCGATTACGACAGTAGGTATTGTAGCCTGAATTGGTTGTTCAGGCAACCTCCTGGGGCCGTCGAGCCCCTTCCGGGGCCGTCCTAGCCCCTGAAACGCGGGCGCGCGGCAGAAGATTCGGTGCGCGAACCCGTGTTCGTACCCTCTTCAGTACTCCTCAGGCGCCCGGGCGTTACCCCGGATCTTCGGGCGCGCCTACGCGTGCAATCGTGCGTGCCGCGTGCGCGCGATGAGGTCGCGGTACCAGGCGCCGCTGGCCTTGAGCGTGCGGCGCTGGGTCGCGTAGTCGACGTGGACGATCCCGAACCGCTTGGCGTAGCCCGAGGCCCACTCGAAGTTGTCGAGCAGCGACCACGCCAGGTAGCGGCGCACGTCGGCGCCGTCCTCGATGGCGCGTGCGACGGCGTCGATGTGGCCCTCCAGGTAGGCCTGGCGCTGCGGATCGGCGACGAGGCCGTCGCTCGGTGGCGGGTCGTCGTAGGCGGCGCCGTTCTCGGTGACGTAGAGGACGGGCGCGCCGTATTCGCGATGCAGCCGCACGAGCAGGTCGTGCAGGCCCGAGGGATCGACCTCCCAGCCCATCGCCGTGGTCGGCGGCCGGCCCGGCACCATGCTCGCGCCCAGGGGCCCGGCCTCCGGGTCGTCGCGCACGCGCGTGACGAAGTAGTAGTTGACGCCCAGGAAGTCGACGGGCCGGGCGATGACGTCGAGATCTCCGTCGCGCACGACGTCGAGCGCCCCGACGCGCTGCTCGTAGAGCTCGACCATGTCGTCCGGGTAGCGGCCGCGGAAGACCGGATCGAGGAACCAGCGGTTGACGTGGCCGTCGAAGATCAGCGCCGCGCCCCCGTCGCCGGCCCCCGCCGGATGGCTGGGCGACAGGTTGAGCGTGATCCCCACCTTGCCGGGCAGGACGTCCACGGCCAGCCCGTGCGAGAGCAGCAGGTGATGGGCGACCGTCAGGCCCGTCGCCCAGTCGCGCACGCCGGGGGCGAAGCGCCCCTCCACATGGCCGAGGACCGCCACCACCCACGGCTCGTTGTGGGTGATCCACGTCTCGACGACGTCGCCCAGCTCGCGCGCCATGTGCTGTGCGTACTCAGCGAAGCGCTGCGCGGTGTCGCGCTCGGCCCACCCGCCGGCGTCCTGCAGCGCCTGCGGCAGATCCCAGTGGTAGAGGGTGGCGATCGGCTCGATGCCGCGCTCGAGCAGCCCTTCGACGAGGCGGCGATAGAAGCTGACGCCGGCCGGGTTCAGCGGCCCCGTGCCGTCCGGTTGCACGCGCGGCCACGCGATCGAGAACCGGTAGCTCTCCAGGCCGAGCTCGGCCATGAGGTCGAGGTCCTGCTCGAAGCGGTGGTAGTGGTCGCAGGCGACGTCGCCGGTGTCGCCGTTGTCGATCGCCCCCGGGATATGGCAGAACGTGTCCCAGATGGAGTCGCGACGACCGTCCTCGTGGACGGCGCCCTCCACCTGGTAGGCGGCGGTGGCGGCGCCGAAGCGAAAGCCGGGCGGGAAGGTCGGCACCCGGTGCAGGCTATCCCGCCCACGACGCTCGCCTAGCCTTCGGCACATGGCGCATGAGCTGGGCGTGATCGGGGCGACGCTCCTCGCCTCGGGCGTGGAGTTCGTCGAGGCGCTGACGATCGTGCTGGCGATGGGCACCACGCGGGGCTGGCGCTCCACGTGGGCCGGCGTGGGCGCCGCGCTCGCGGCGCTGACCGTGGTCACGGCGCTGGCCGGCTACGCGCTCGAGCGCTGGCTTCCCGAGGCGCTGCTCCAGCTGGCGGTGGGCACGCTCCTGCTGATCTTCGGCCTCCAGTGGCTGCGCAAGGCCATCCTGCGCTCGGCCGGGCTGAAGGCCCTGCACGACGAGGACGCGACGTTCCGCGCGGAGGTCGAGGCGGCGCGGGCGGCGGGCGAGGAGCGCCGGCTCGGCCTGGACTGGTTCGCCTTCGTGGTCAGCTTCAAGGGCGTGTTCCTCGAAGGCCTGGAGATCGTCTTCATCGTGATCAGCTTCGGCCTCAACGGCGGCTCGATCGCGTTGGCCGTCGTCGGCGCCGCACTGGGCGGCGTCCTCGTGCTCGGCGCGGGGCTGGCGCTGCACCGGCCGCTCGCGCGGGTGCCGGAGAACACGATCAAGTTCGCGGTGGGGCTGCTGCTGAGCACCTTCGGCACCTTCTGGGCCGTGGAGGGGCTCGGCTGGTTCGGACCCTCGGAGGCGAGCCTGCACTGGCCCGGCGGCGACGCCGCCCTGCCGGTGCTCCTGGGCCTGTGGGCGCTGCTGGCCTGGGCGGCGGTCAGGCTGCTGGCCGCGCCGGCGCGGACGTCGGAGACGGCATGAGGCGGTTGGGGGCCGGCTTCCTGCTCTTCTGGTGGGACTTCATCGTCGGCGACGACTGGCGCATCGCCGCCGGCGTCCTCGTCGTGCTCGGGGTCGGCGCGCTGCTGGTGGCCGGCGGCGACGCCTCGCAGTCGCTCGTGGCGACGATCATGGCCGCCGGCATCATGCTCGTGGCCATCGGCAGCATCGTCACCGCTGCGCTGCGGGCGAGCCGGCGCTGAGCCCGCTGTCGGCCACGATCGCGCGGCCCACCCGCCGGAAGGTGTCGAAGATCACGGGCAGCTCGAGGTAGTCGATCAGGATGGCGACCCAGGCCAGCCAGCCGGGCAGGCTCGAGGCCGCGGCCTGCCCCGCGAGCTCGTTGGTCACGTAGGCGTCGGTGATCCAGAAGATGTGCAGCCACTGCGAGTTGAGGAAGAGCAGGTAGAGCAGCGGGCGCCACGAGCGCCCGGCGCGCAGCTCGTTGACGTAGACCAGCGAGACCGCCATGAGCGCCGGGATCTCCGTGTAGTCCACGAAGAAGATCGCGTACTGGATCGCGCTCGACGGGTGGAAGTAGCTCTCGCCGACGAGGCGAGAGGCGATCGGGTCGGCGGCGAGCCAATACAGGTGCACGAGCTGCAGGACGAACAGGCCCGATGCGACCGCGACGTTGAGCAGGTAGTGGCGCTCGTACCAGCGCCAGAACCGGTTCCACATGCCGCGCGCCATGGAGGGCTGCGCCTGCGGCGTGCGTGCCGGCGCCCGCGTCGGCCGGCCCCAGGTCCTCGATCGCTCCGGCATGCCCCTAGTCTACCCGTTATTTGGAATTGACCAAAATAGGGTGCCCTAACCTACACTCAGGAGCACCTAATTAGGCTACCCTGACCAGATGAGCGTCGACGACGAGGCCGAGCTGAAGGAGCTGCTGCGCGCGCGCGGGATGCGCGTGACCTCGCAGCGCCTGCTCATCCAGCGCGCGCTCCGCGCGCACGCCGGCCACGCGAGCTCCGAGCAGATCTACGAGCTCGTCGGCTCGGCTTTGCCGGGCATCTCCCAGCAGACCGTCTACAGCACCCTCACCCTGCTCTCCGAGCTGGGCCTCGCGCGGCGGGTCCCCGTGCCCGGCGGCACGACCCGCTTCGAGGCGCGCGTCGACGACCACCACCACATGATGTGCGAGCGCTGCGGCGCGCTCGAGGACCTCGATGCGCGCGTGCCGGTGGCCAAGGCGCTGGAGGCCTCGCGGGCCGCGGGCTTCGCCCCCAGCTCGGCCGCCGTCACCGTGCTCGGCCTGTGCGCGCAGTGCGCTGCCGTCAAGGCGCCGTAGCCGGACCGGCCCCGTTGCGCAGCAGGCTGCCGCGGCCCGTCGGCCAGGGCAGGCAGTTCGTGCCGGACCCCGGCACGCGGTAGACGTCGAGCCCGTGGTCGAACGTCGAGAGGACGATGTCGAGGCGCCCGTCGCCGTCGAGGTCGGCGATCGACGGCGCCGCGGGGATGCCGATGCCGTTGCCGTCGCGGCCCTGGTGGCGCAGGCGGATGTCGTGCAGCCGCTTGCCCGCGGCGGAGAGCACCACGAGCCGTCCGGAGTTCGGCTTCAGGGCGTAGGTGCCGAAGACGAGCTCCGGCCTCCCGTCGCGGTTGAGATCGGCGGCGACCACCTCCGAGGCGAACGTCCTCGCCGAGCCGTGGGCGTAGTCGTAGCGCCACAGCCGCCTGCCGGTCGGGCCGATGGCGTAGACGAACCCGTCAGGCACGGAGGCGACGATCTCGGGACGGCGGTCGCCGGCGATGTCGACCACGGTCGGCGCCGGGATGCCGCTCGGCGGGTAGTAGTCGCCGCTCGCGCGCACCGCGGGCTTGCGGCTCAGCGGCAAGGTCCGGAAGCCCTTGTGCCGCCGCGCCGAGCGCGCCCCGCCGTTCTGCGCGCCGTCGAGCACCATGAAGGCGTAGGCCTGCGTCTCATAGGGCTCCTTGCGCTCGGCGTTGGGCAGGCCGATGACCTCGTTGTGACCGTCGCCGTCGAGGTCGGCGACCGACGGCGGCGAGGCCGTCCACTGCAGCCACATCTGCGAGCGCACGTCGGGCCACGGGCCGACGTGCCGGTGGTAGTGGTCGTCCTCGAGCTTGGGGTTGACCCAGCGGATGAACTGGCCCCAGCCGAGACGGGCGCCCGCGTGCGCGCTCTCGCGGTTCGTGTACCACGGCGAGGCGAGGACCGAGGTGCCATCGTGGTTGAAGACGTTGATCTGATGGTTGTCGAAGGTGACGACGATCTCGAGCTGCGGGTCGTCGTCGAGGTTGCCGATGCCAACGTTCTCCCCGTAGGCGCCGTAGCCGTGGTTGCCGACGCCGTTGAAGTCGGCGTCGTTGCCGGCGCCCGGGAGCCGGTTGTAGCGAGGCCACGCCGTCGCGGGCGCGCCCGCCGGCCGGTACGTCTTGCCCGACGCGTCGAAGACGAAGACCTGCGAGCCGGTCGGCGACGTGTTGGTCGTCGTCACCACGACCTCGAGGCGACCGTCGCCGTCGAGGTCCGCCGCGGCCATGCCCCGCGCCTCCGGGCACTGCCCGCCGCTGCAGGTCGAGGCCGGCCAGCCGGGCTTGAGCTGGAGCCGCCCGCCGACGAGGTCGTAGGCCGCCACCGTTCCCTGGTTGCCGCCGACGACGATCTCCGGCACGTGGTCGCCGTCGAGGTCCGCGACCACGCCCGGCGCGTACACGCGTCCCTTCGTCGCCGTGCCCTTGCCGAGCGGATGGCCCTTGCCGTCGAACACGAAGGTGCTGTAGTCCGCCGCGACGACCTCCAGCTTGCCGTCGCCGTTCAGGTCGACCAGCCCGGGCGACGAGAACCACCCCGTCTCCCCCGTGGCGATGTTCCGCACGAAACGTGGCGCGGCGACGGTCGCCTTGCGCTTGCCCTTGACGCAGCTGGCGGCGCCGGCAACGCCGGCCAGCGTGAGCGAGGCGGCGGCCGCGAGGAGGACGAGTGCCGCCCGTCGCATTCGTCCTTGTAAGACGGTGATCGGGATAGCGCCCACGCACCAAATCCTCCCAGGCGTTCTGCGAGCCTGTGGGCCTGAGCCTCCCACCCATCACGCTGCCGGGCGACGACCTCATCCCCGATGCGGGCATGGCCTTCGACCGCTCGAGGGAGATCGCGGCGCCGCCCGAGGCGATCTGGCCGTGGCTCGTGCAGCTGGGGAAGCGCCGCGCGGGCTGGTACCTGCCCGCCCGGGTCGAGCGCCTCGTCCCGGGCGGGCGGCGCGGCGCGGCGACGATCGACCCGAGATGGCAGACGCTCGCCGTCGGCGACCGCATCTCCGACTACGGCGGACGCCACGAGACGCTCGAGGTGGCCCTCATCGATCCACCCCGCGCGCTCGTCTACCGCTCCGAGCGCCGCGGCGCTGTCTTCACGTGGGCGCTGGTCCTGCGCCCGGCCGGCGTGGGTCGAACCGACGTCCACCTGCGCTTCCGAGGAAGGCTGCGCAGCACCGGCTGGCGCCGCCGCGCGCTGGTGCTCGTCGGCGGCATCTTCGACTGGGCCACCACCGAGCTCATGCTGCGCGGACTGGACGAACGGGTTCGACGCGGGCGACGACACTAGGTCGCCGGGGCACCCTTCCGCCGCCATGGCTTCGAGCAGGTTCGGGCGACGTCCGACGAGCCCCGGGGTGCACGAGAGCGGGAGCGACGGGGTGTCAAGTCCGCCCATGACGCCCGGGATCCAGATTCGGCTCTGACCGGCGTCGCGGATTCATTTGCGCACGCATCGCGCCGGTTAAGGTCGCGTCAAGAGCGGTGCGTCCGCGTCAAGATGTCGTCAAGAGCCAGCCGGCGGGAGATCGCGGCGCGTAGACCATCGTTCATGGCCTCCGCCGCGTCGATCGCTCGTACGGTCCTCGGCCAGCCGTTGCGCACGGATCGCCTGGGCGAGACGCTGTTGCCGAAGCGGCTGGCGTTGCCGGTCTTCTGCTCGGATCCGCTGTCGTCGGTGGCGTATGCGACGGAGCAGATCCTGCTCGTGCTCGGGCTGGGCGGGCTCGAGCTGCTCGATCTGGCGCCCTGGCTTGCGGTCGCGGTTGCCGCGTTGCTGGCGATCGTGGTGGTCTCCTACCGTCAGACCTGCCACGCCTATCCGAACGGCGGCGGCGCGTACGCGGTCAGTCGCGAGAACCTGGGCGTCGATGCGTCGCTGGTCGCTGCTGCCGCGCTACTGATCGACTACGTCCTGACGGTCGCGGTGTCCGTCGTAGCCGGTGTCGCGGCGATCACGAGCGCGGCACCCGAGCTTGCTCGGCATGCCGCCGCGCTGTCGCTGGGCTTCGTCGTCCTGCTGTCGGTCGTCAACCTTCGCGGGGTCAAGGAGTCCGGTCGAGCCTTCGCGTTGCCGACGTACGGGTTCGTGCTCGCGGTGTACGCGACGCTCGCCGTCGGCTTCGCCAAGGTGCTCCTGGGGTCGGGGCTGTCGGCGGAGAGCGCGCACTACGAGCTTCGCCACGTCGCGCACACGGGCGGGCTGCTGACCGTCTTCCTCGCCTTGCGGGCATTTGCGTCGGGCTGCACCGCCCTGACGGGCGTCGAGGCAGTCTCCAACGGCGTGCCGTCGTTCCGCCACCCAAAGAGCCAGAACGCCGCGAGGACCCTGCTGATCATGGGCGGCCTCGCGATCACGATGTTCGGCGGCGTGACCGTGCTCGCCTTGCTCGCGCATGTGCACATGGCTGAGGATCCCGCCAACCTGATCGGCTTCCACGGCGTGCAGCGCACCGCACTGAGCCAGCTCGGCATCGCGGCGTTCGGCCAGACGCTGCCGTTCTACCTCCTCAACGCCTTCACGGCAGCGGTGCTGGTGCTGGCCGCCAACACGGCGTTCAACGGCTTCCCGGTACTCGCCTCGCTTCTGGGGCGCGACCACTTCGTGCCGCACCAGCTCTCCCACCGCGGCGACCGGCTGGTGTACTCCAACGGCATCGTCGTGCTCGCCCTGGTGGCATCGCTGCTGATCGTGGCGTTCGACGCCAGTGTCACCAAGCTCATCCAGCTCTACATCCTCGGGGTCTTCGTCTCGTTCACGCTAAGCCAGGCGGGGATGGTGCGCCATTGGGCACGCGAGCTCGCCGCCCACGGGCTGGCAGCCGCAGAGCGGCGGGCGCTGCGGCGCCGCCAAGCCGTGAACGCCACAGGCGCGGTGGCGACGGCGCTGGTCTTCGCGATCGTGCTGGTGGCCAAGTTTGCGCAGGGAGCGTGGATCGTGGTCGTAACCGCTCCGCTGCTGGTCCTCGCGATGAAGGCGGTTCACCGCCACTACCAGCGGGTGGCTGAGCAGCTCGCGCCCGGTGCCTCGGGGGTGGCGCGGCCCGAGAGCGTCCAGGTTGTCGTGCTCGTGTCGAACCTGCTCGCTCCCACGCTGCGGGCGCTGGCGTTCGCGCAGGCGATGAGCCCATCCACGGTCCGGGCAGTGAACGTCGCCGCCGAGGACATCGAGAACCCGCTCCCGGACGAGTGGGAGGCACGGGGCGTCCCGATCCCGCTGGTGGTCATCGAGTCGCCCTACCGCGAAACGGTGAGGCCGGTCGTTCAGTACGTCCGCAGGCTGCGCCGTGAGCATCCAGGCGATGTCATCGCCGTCGTCATTCCAGAGTACGTCGTGGGGCGCTGGTGGGAGCATGTGCTCCACAACCAGACCGCGCTGAGGCTCAAGGGACGCCTGCTGTTCGAGCCGTCCGTCACGGTCACGAGCGTGCCCTGGGTCCTGAAGCCCGAGCGCCGCTGGTCGGCACTGGTGCTTGCGAGGAAACTGTGAGCATCAGCGCCCGCCTGACCTACGTCCCCAGCGAGGACCTGCTCGACGAGGAGGTGCCGTCGACTCCTACGCCGCGCCAGTCGCTCAGCGCCCGCCGCCAGCTCGCGGGCCTGGCACTCGCGGCGTGCGGGCTGCCGCTGCTGACCCTGGCCCTCGACCACACCACCTCGTTGTCGCTCGAAGCGGAGGTGCTGCTGTACCTGCTCACCGTCGTCATCGTCGCGTTGGTCGGAGGCATCCTCCCGGCGCTCGCCGCCGCCGTCGCCGCGGGCCTGCTGATCAACTGGTTCTTCGTCGCGCCGCGCCACACGCTGGACATTGCTCACGCCGACCAGGCCGTCTCGCTGGCCGTCTTCGTCCTGGTCGCCGCCGTCGTCAGCGGCACCGTCGAGCTTGCCGCGCGACGAGCCCGAGCCGCGCAGCAGGCTGCCCGGCAAGCCGAGACACTGTCGGCGCTAGCCGGAGCCGACCTCGACGAGTCAGAGACGCTGCGGGGCATCCTCGACCGCGCCCGTCAGACCTTCGACATGGAAACGGTCACCTTGAAGGCCCGCGACCACCCAACAGGCGAGTGGCACGACGTCGAGCGCGCCGGATGGGGAGACCGCGAGGCGCTGCGCTTCGACATCCCCATCAGCCACGACCTCCGACTCCTCGGACGAGGGCCAGCGCTGTTCGCCGAAGATCAGCGCGTGCTGCAAGCGTTCGCCGCCGCTGCGCAGACCGCCTATGACGGCCGGCGCCTCAGCGAGCGCGCCCGCGAGGCACAGACACTCGCCGCCGTCGACCAACAGCGCACCGCACTGCTGGCCTCGGTCGGCCACGACCTGCGCACGCCCCTTGCTGCAACCAAGGCCTCCGTGACGACACTGCGCCAGACCGACATCGAGTGGACCGCCCAGGAACGAGACCAGCTGCTCGCCACGATCGAGGAGTCCACCGACCGTCTCGACAGCATCGTCGGCAACCTCCTCGACGCCAGCCGCCTGGAGACGGGCGCGCTCTCCGTGCACACCGACCCGCTCGCGCTCGACCAGGTCGTCGCCGCCGCCGTGCTCGCCATCCCGGACGCCTCCGACGCAGTACGCGTTGACGTGCCCGAGGACCTGCCGCTCGTCGAGGCGGACCCCGGCCTGCTCGAACGCGTCCTGGTCAACCTCATCGACAACGCGATCCGCCACGGCGGAGGCAACGTCGAGATCACCGCGACCGCAGGGACAGAAAGCGCCAAGCTCATGGTCATCGACCACGGCCCCGGCGTCGACGAGCAGCAGCGCGACCGCCTCTTCCAGCCCTTCCAGCGCCTGGGCGACCGCAGCGCGACCTCCGGCGTGGGCCTCGGCCTCACCGTCGCCAAGGGCTTCACCGAGGCGATGGGCGGCGCACTGGTCGCCGACGGCTCGCCGGGGAAGGGCCTGACGATGCGGCTGCGTCTGCCGCTGGCCAAGCACCGATGACCACGATCCTCGTCGTCGAGGACGAGCGCGGCCTACGCCAGGCACTAGCCATCAACCTCCGGCGCCGCGAGTACAACGTCATCACGGCCGCCAACGGCGCTGCCGCGCTCGCCGCCGCCGGCGAGCAACCCCCGGACGCCGTGATCCTCGACCTCGGCCTGCCTGACATGGACGGCGCCGACATCATCCGCGGACTTCGCGGCTGGACCGGCGCACCGATCCTCGTCCTCTCCGCCCGATCCGGCCAGACCGACAAGGTCCTCGCCCTCGACGCCGGCGCCGACGACTACGTCACCAAGCCCTTCGGCATGGACGAGCTACTCGCCCGCCTACGCGCCGCGCTCCGCCGCGCACCCGCGGCCGAAGACCAACCCATCGTCGAGACCGCCGCGTTCACCATCGACCTCGCAGGCAAGCGCGCGCACCTCGCCGACCATGCCGCCGTGCATCTCACACCGACGGAATGGCACGTCCTCGAGGTCCTCCTACGCAACGAAGGCAAGCTCGTCCCCCAACGCCAACTCCTCCAAGAGGTCTGGGGACCCGCCTACGACACCGAAACCAACTACCTGCGCGTCTACCTCGCCCAACTGCGACGCAAGCTCGAACCCGACCCGGCCCAACCCCGTCACCTCATCACCGAACCCGGCCTCGGATATCGCTTCTCGCGCTAGGGCATTGCAGCGCAAAGCGACGGCCGACGCTCGGGGGCGAACACCGAGTGGCTTTGCGCTTGATATCGGGGGCAACGGGAGCGACGGGACTCGAACCCGCGACCTCCGGCGTGACAGGCCGGCGCTCTAACCAACTGAGCTACGCCCCCGAGCGAGTCGGGAGGCGAAGTGTAGCCGCCGCCTTGGGCCGCCCGCGTTGCGCGGGACACGTGCCGCCGCCCCGGCGGGACGAGCGCCGGGGCGGCGGAGGTGGTGCGCGGTTCTAGCGACCGACGGTGACGCTGAGGACGCCCGAGCCGTCGCCCTTGGAGCGGAAGTCGCCCGCCCACTGGGCCACGAAGCGGTTGGTGCCGCGGCGCAGGCGCCAGCTCGTGGTGTACGAGCCGCTGGCCGCCGTCTTGACCGTCTGGTGCTGCCAGCGGTCCGAGCCCGGCGGGAGGTAGCTCACCGTGACGCGCTCGTTGCCGGCGGCGGGCGAGAGCCTGCCGCGGACGGTGATGCTCGTCGGCTTGGTGAACCGCTTCTTCTTCGTCGTCACGGTCAGCGTGCTCGCCTTGCCGGCCTCGCCGCTGGTCGTCGTGAAGAGCAGGCTCGACTGCCCGCCGAGCAGGTAGTCGGTGCCGCTCGAGGTCGCGGCGATCCCGGCGCCGAGGATCGGCGTCGAGACCACGAACTGCGGGTGCCAGGTCGCGCCCGAGTCGGTCGTGTGCAGCAGGAAGCCCGAGCGCTCGCTGACGTCGCCGAAGCGGTCGATGACGAGGTAGCCCTTCGTCTTGGACGAGAAGGCGATGCCGTAGGCGCCCTGGGTGCCGACACCGAGCAGCCGGCTCCAGCGCTTGCCGGCGCTGGTCGTGCGCCACAGGGCACCGCTCTGCGCAAGGAAGTAGCCGGTGCGGGCGTCGACGAAGTCCACCGCCCGGACGCGACCGGGCTTGTGCACGGCCTTCCACGTCCTGCCGCGGTTCGTCGAGCGCAGCAGGTCGCGCGGGCCCGAGGCGAACAGGGCGCTGCCCGCCCGGTCGATGGCGTCGAGCCTGGCCTTGACGACGTCCTTGCCGCGGACGGCGGAGAACGTGTCACCGCTGTCCGTCGAGCGGCGCAGGCCGGTCGGGCCGACGAGGATGACCGTCGTCGCGCTGGGCGCGGCGAGCGAGAACGGCCGGGCGGTCGTCCCGGTGTCGAGCGTCCGCCACGTCGCGCCGCCGTCGTTGGTCCGGAACAGGCCGCCGGACACGTCGAGCGCGTAGCCCACGAGCGCGGTCGGGAAGGCGACGTCGAGAACGTCCTCGGAGGTCGAGACGTTGCCGCGCGTCCACGTCTTGCCGCCGTCGGTGGTCTTCGCCAGCGCGCCGTTGTCGCCGGGCGCGTAGGCCGTGCCGGCCTGTCCGCCCGCGCGCACCCGCGTGTAGGTGCCGCTCAGGCGACCGCCGATCGGGGTGAAGTTCACGCCCGCGTCATCGGACACGGCGGTCGCGCCCGTCGCCCCGCCGGCGGCGATGCGCGTCGCCGAGGCGAAGTCGGCCGCGAAGATCGGGTCCTGTGACGGCGTGACGAGCGTCGCGCTGGTGCCGCCGTTGGCGGTGCGGACGAGCGCCGTGCCGCGGTCGGTCGTCATGACGCACAGGTTCACCGTGGCGCAGCGGATCGACCGCAGGTTGGTCGCCGGGATGCCGAGGTCCTTGGGCGTCCAGGTCGCCCCACCGTCGGTGGTGACGAGGAAGAGGGAGCCGTCGCCGACCGCGAAGCCGTTGCTGGCGTCGACGAAGTAGAACGAGTGGACGGCGCGGTTCGTGTCGCTGACCACGGTCCACGAGTTGGCGCCGTCGGTGGTGCGGTAGATCTTGCCGTCGGACGTGGCGCCGACGCCGATCTGATCGCTGAGGAAGCGCAGGTCGACGGGCGTGGCCGCCCCGCCCGGCGCCCGCGTCCCGGGCAGCGGGTTCTTCTGCGCGAAGGTGTCGCCGTTGTTGTCGGTCCGGAAGACCGTGCCGTCGGTGAGCACGATGAACCCGGTGAGCTGGTTGACGAACCAGCCAGCCGCGAACTGCTCCGTGCAGCTGGACTCGACCGGCGTGAAGGCCACGCGCCTGAAGGTCGCGCCCCCGTCGTCCGAGCGCCGCGCGACGCAGCCGCCGGCGGCGAAGACGGAGTCGCCGTCGATGGCCTGGACCTCGGTGAGGTTCGTGAAGGTGCCACTCAGCAACCCGCTCCACGTGGCGCCGCCGTCGCCCGTGCGCAGGAGGGTCCCGAAGTCGCCGGCCGCGTAGCCGTTGACGCCCGCGAACGACATCGCGCGCAGGGTGTTGCCCTGCGGCAGCGGGTTCCCCCACTGCCAGCCCGACGAGCCGACCTGGACGCTGGCCGAGGCCAGCGCCGGAAGAGCACTGAGGAGCCCAGCCGCGCAGGCCAGCGCTCCCACCAGGCGCAACCGCTTCATGTGACGTCCTCCTGCTTCATATGGAACCAATGGGCATGTCAACGGCTGGGCGGCGTCTGAAGTTACGGTGCTGGCGCAACGGCGCCGGCCCCCTGAGCGCCGCGCCGCCGGCTCGGTCGGCTCGGTGCCCGCATGATCTAGCCTTGAGCGCGCGCGCGTAGCTCAGCGGTAGAGCATCGCTCTTACAAGGCGAGGGTCGCCGGTTCGAGCCCGGCCGCGCGCACTGGTCGCTGGCGTGGCCGCACGGCTGCGCCCGCAGCCGGTGCGAAAGGATGCCGCGATGGACGTCGGCGAGGTGGTCGCCATCGCGCTCGCCGGACTGGCGGCCGGGGCCATCAACACGGTGGTGGGCAGCGGGACCCTCATCACTTTCCCGGTGCTGCTGGCCTTCGGCTACGCGCCGGTCACCGCCAACGTCTCGAACACGATCGGCCTCGTCCCGGGATCGCTGTCGGGCGCGCTGGGCTACCGGCGCGAGCTCGCCGGTCAGCGGGACCGCGTGCTGCGGCTCGGCACGGCATCGCTGCTGGGCGGCACGACGGGCGCCGCGCTCCTGCTGATCCTGCCCGCGTCGGCGTTCAAGGCGATCGTGCCCGCCTTCATCGCGATCGCGCTCGTGATGGTCGTGCTCCAGCCGCGCCTGAACCGGATGCTGGCTGCGCGCCGGACCAGCCGCCACACCGAGGGCGGGATCCTCACACCGCTCGCCGTCTATGCCGCCGGCGTCTACGGCGGCTACTTCGGCGCCGCGCAGGGCGTCCTGCTGATGGGCATCCTCGGCGTGGTCCTCCCGCAGGATCTGCAGCGCACCAACGCGCTGAAGAACGTCCTGACCGCCATCGTCAACGGCGTCGCGGGCCTGTACTTCGCCTTCGCCGCGCACGTGGCGTGGGCGCCCGCGGGCATCATCGCCGGGGCGTCGGTCGTCGGCGGCCAGCTCGGCGCCCATTACGGCCGGCGGCTACCTCCGGCCGCGCTGCGGGGCGTGATCGTGGTGGTGGGCCTCACCGCGATCGTCCGCCTGCTCGCCACCTGAGGGCCCGGCCGCAAAGGCGGTGCGGCACTGCTCGGAGCAGAAGAAGTGCGTGCGCCCGCCGCGCTCGAGGCGCAGCGCCCTGTGGCGATCCACGGTCATGCCGCACACCGGGTCGGTGGCGCCGCGACGCAGGGTGAGCGCCAGAAGCGCGGCGAAGACCGCCGTGGCAAGGACGTTGAGCGCGAGCTTGTAGTCGACCGCGATCGAGCCGAACACGTCCTCGGTGCTCGGGCGCACGTCGGGGATGAGCCCGACCGCGCTGAAGACGAGGTCGACGGCGAGCGCCGCCAAGACGATGGTCACGAACATCAGCGCGGTGATCCGCAGCGCGAAGGCCGTGCCGTAGTACTTGCGATAGGCGACGACGATCGGCAGGACGATGAGGTCGGCGAAGATGAAGGCCATCACGCCGGCGAAGCTGATGCCGCCGGACCACAGCACAGCGGCGAGCGGGACGTTGCCGATCGAGCACACGAAGCTCAGCACGGCGATGACCGGCCCGATGAAGGCGCCCCAGACGGTCTGCACGGCCGACGGCGCGTCGTCGAGGAACAGGCCGTTGAAGAAGTCGTCGCCGAGGAGGGCGATGAAGCCGGCCAGCAGGAAGCCGAGCGTGATCTCCTTCCACAGCATCTGCCAGTCGCCGCGGAAGTTGTGCGCCACGTCGGACCAGGCTTGCACCGAGGTCAGCCGCTCGCGCCAGCTCCGCCCTTCGCTGCCGACGGCGTGGTGCTGGTGGCCCGCGTCGACGGAGCGGGCATGCTCGCGCGCCGCCTCCTCGACTTGGCGCGGGACGAAGTGCCTCAGCATTGCCCACATGAGGGCGATCATCACGATGCCGCCCACGTACTCGGCCAGCGTGAACTGCCAGCCGATCAGGATCCAGAGGACGAGCCCCAGCTCCCAGACGAGGTTGGTGGAGGCGAACTGGAAGGCCAGCGCGGCGGCCGCCGATGCGCCCTTCTGGAACAGGCTCTTGGCGATCGCGATCGCGGCGTAGGAGCAGGAGGAGGACGCGGCGCCGAGCGCCGTCGCCCTCGCGACCGGCGCGAGGCCGTCGCCCGCGAGCGCGTGCTCGATGCGCTCGCGGGGCACCCAGGCCTGGACGATGGCCGAGATCGCGAAGCCGAGCACGAGCGCCCACCAGACCTCCCAGGCCATGAGCACGGCGTTCCACAGGCCGTCGCCGACCTTTGCGAGCACGGAGTCCACGGCCCGGCTCAGCCCCTGCGCATGAGCCGCCCGACGGCGGCCATCATCTCGTCGGTGCGGTCGACGCGCTCCTTGCCACCCGCGCCCATGACGCAGTGGCGCGCATGGTCGTCGAGGAGGCCCAGCGCGACCTTGTCGAGCGCGGCCTGGACCGCGCTGATCTGGGTGAGGACGTCGATGCAGTAGCGGTCGTCCTGGACCATGCCCTGGAGGCCGCGCACCTGGCCCTCGATGCGACGCAGGCGCGTGAGGAGCTGGGCCTTGGTGGCCGTATAGCCGCGGGGCGTGGTGGCGATGTCGCTCTCCATGACGGCCATGGTACACACCCCATAGGGGTATACGAGCGGCGACACTACGGCCATGGATCGTTCCGTGCTGTGGTGCGCCGCGCTCGTCCAGGCCCTTGGAGTCGCCGTGCTCTCGGTTGCCCTGGGACTGACGTTGCCGCACTCGTTCTTCGAGGATTGGGGCTGGCTTGCCGGTCCTGGCACGTGGGCGCTGTGCGCGCTGGTCACCGCGCGCGTGGTCGGGCTTCCGCCGGTGCCGACGCTCATCGGCGCGGCGCTGGCCGGCCTGCCGAGCGTGCTCGCCGTGATCGTCGGCCTGCACTGGCTCGGGGCGGCGCTCGCGGTCGGGCTCTTCGCGATGTGGTGCGCGCGTCTGGCGCACGACCGCGGGCTGGCGGCGCGCGCGGCATAGCGCCACGTAGCATGCCGCGCCATGGATCTGGGCTTGCAGGGAAAGGTCGCGCTGGTCAGCGGCGCGTCGAAGGGCCTCGGCCGCGGCATCGCCGCCGAGCTCGTGGCGGAGGGCGCGCGCGTGGCCGTCTCGTCGCGTTCGCGCGAACGCATCGAGGCGACGGCCGCTGAGCTCGGCGCGACGCCGTTCGTCCACGACACCGTCGACCTCGACGGCGCCCCGCGGCTGGTGGCCGAGGTGCACGACCAGCTAGGCCCCATCGACGTGCTCGTCTGCAACACCGGCGGCCCGCCCGGTGGACCCGACGCGCTGGGCTTCACGCGCGAACAGTGGCAGCAGGCCTACGTCTCGCTGGTGCTCGGCCCGATGGCGCTGGTCGAGGAGGTGCTCCCGGGCATGCGCGAGCGGGGCTTCGGCCGGATCCTCAACATCGCCTCGATCGGCGTGCGCGAGCCGATCGCCAACCTCATGCTCTCCAACGCCCACCGCGTGTCGATGATCACCGCCTTCAAGACGCTCGCGCGCCAGGTAGCCGCCGACGGCGTCACGCTCAACAGCCTCCTCCCCGGCCGCATCGACACCGATCGCATCGTCGAGCTGATGGGCTCGCGCGAGGCCGCCGAGGCCTTCGCCCGCGACGAGATCCCCCTCGGCCGGATGGGCACCGTCGAGGAGTTCGCCGCCGTCGCCGCCTTCCTGTGCTCGGCGCGGGCGAGCTACGTCACCGGCGAGACCGTGGCGGTCGACGGCGGCATGACCCGCTCGGTCTTCTGAGCCGTCCCCGCCGCCGCTCGATACCCCCAGCGGGACTCGAACCCGCGATCTCCGCCTTGAAAGGGCGGCGTCCTGACCGCTAGACCATGGGGGCTGGTCCAGCCAGTCTAGATGCCCGCTGCGTCCGACTCTGGTGCGAACGTATGTTCGTGAAACCGAAGGACGAGGCTCGGGCGAGGTGGTCTGCGCCAACTGCCACAGGCGCCGTACGGCACGACGAGGCGGGTGGCGGCGCGGCGGCCATTACCGCTTCCGCGCCCTAAGCTGCGCGATGCCCCTGTAGCTCAACGGGCTAAGAGCAGGCGGCTTTTAACCGTCAGGCGAGGGTTCGAGTCCCTCCGGGGGCACTACGCCTCGGCCGGGGCCGCCGCCAGCGCGGCGTCCGGGTCGCGGGCTCGGACGCGGCCGAGGGCGAGGGCGAGGAGGCCGGCGGTGGCGGCGGGGATGGCCATGAGGACCCAGGCGGTGTGAAAGGACGTGAGCGCGTCCTCGGGAGCTGGCGTGCCGAGGACGGCGACGAGGACGGCGATGCCGAGCACGGCGCCGATCTGGCGAGAGGTCGCGGAGAGCGCGCTGCCGGTGGCGAAGCGCGAGTGCGGGAGCTCGGCGACCGCGGCGCTGCCCCAGGCGGCGAAGCTCAGGCCCACGCCGGTGCCGGTGAGCAGCGTCGCGGGCAGGTACTCGCTTGCGTAGTGCGGGGTGGCCTTGGTGAAGGCAGCGAAGACCAGGCAGCCGGCGGCGAAGAGCAGTCCGCCGGGGACCGCGACGACGCGCTGGCCAAAGCGGTCGGACAGGCGCCCGCCGAACGGCGCGCTGATCGCGGCCATGAGCGGTCCCGGGGTGACCGCCACGCCGGCCTTGAGCACCGACCAGTGCCACACCGAGGTCAGGAAGAGGATGTTGGCCAGCAGCAGCGCGTAGAAGCCCAGCGCGAAGAGGAAGACGCCGACGTTGGCGACGGCGAACGAGCGCACGCGCAGCAGGCCGAGCTCCACCACCGGTGCCGGATGGCGCGACGAGCGCACGACGAAGGCCACGAGCAGGAGCGCGGCCGCGACGAGCGCGCCGACGACGCGCCCTCCGCCCCAGCCCCACTCCTGGCCGTTGACGATCCCCAGCGAGAGCAGGCCGACGCTGCTGGCGAGGAGCACCGCCCCGCCGCCGTCGGGCAGCGGGCCGGGATGCTCGTCGCGTGTCTCGCGCGCCAGCACGCGACGCGCCGCGAGCAGCGCGGGCAGGCCGATCGCCAGGTTGACGAAGAAGACCCAGCGCCAGCTCGTCGCGTCGACCAGCACGCCACCCAGCGACGGCCCGGTGGCCGCGGCCACCGCCCCAGCCGCGCCCCAGAGCGCGGTGGCCGTCGCCCGCTGCTCGAGCGGGAACTCGGGCAGCAGCAGCGCCAGCGAGGTGGGAACGAGGATCGCCGCTCCGGCGGCCTGCACGGCGCGCGCGGCGACCAGCACCTCCACGGAGGGCGCAACGCCGCAGGCGACGGAGGCGGCCAGGAAGAGCGTCGCGCCCGCGAAGAACATGCGCCGTCGGCCGAGACGATCCGACAGCCGCCCCGCGGGCACCAGGAGCGCGGCGAAGACGATGTTGTACGCGTTGAGGATCCATGAGAGCCCCGCGAGCGACGTGGCGGGGAACGAGGACTCGACATCGGGAAAGGCGATGTTGACGATCGTCACGTCCAGGAAGCTCATGAAGACGGCGACGGACGTGACGAGCAGGACCTTCCACCGTTGCTTCATGCAACGGATGCTACCAGATCCGTTGCATCATGCAACCCGCGCGAGCTAGACTGGTGACCGTGATCGCGCGGGGTCGGGCCCGGTGGCCCCGCGCGCGACACGTCAGGAGAGATCACGCATGCTGCCCCGTACCTACGAGACACAGGTCTGCTCGGTCGCCCGGTCGCTCGAGGTCCTCGGCGACCGCTGGACGCTGCTCGTCCTGCGCGACGCCTTCACGGGCGTGCGCCGCTTCGAGGACCTCCAGCGCAGCCTCGGCGTGGCGCGCAACGTCCTCACCGACCGCCTGAACCGCCTCGTGGAGGAGGACGTCCTCGAGCGCGTCGCCTATCAGGAGCGCCCGGTGCGGTTCGAGTACCGGCTCACCGAGAAGGGCCTCGATCTGTGGCCGGTGCTCATGACGCTGCTTCAGTGGGGCGACCGCTACTACCTCGCGCCCGGCGGTCGGCCCAGGGTCGTCCGCCACCGCGAGTGCGGCGGCGAGGTCACCGGCCATCTGACCTGCGGCACGTGCGGCGCCGAGCTCGGCCCGCGCGACGTGGTCGCCGAGCCGGGCCCGGGCGCCGTCCGAGCGGTCGCCTGAGCTAGCTCCGCTTGGCGCGACTGGTGCCGCGCGACGAGCCGCCCGACTTCGAGGCGGCGCGGCCGCTCGAGGAGCCGGCGGGCTTGGAGGCCGCGCGGCCGCTCGAGGAGCGGGCGGGCTTTGAGGCCGCGGCGCTGCGCGACGAGCCGGCGGGCTTGGAGGCCGCGCGGCCGCCCGACGTGCGGCGCGCGGCGCCGTTGGACTTCGTCGCCGCGCGCCGGGCGGAGGGGCCGTTGATCTCGGCCACCGGGACCTCGTCGTGGACGACGTCGAGGGCGAGCTGGTCGATGATGCCGGTGAGGAAGTCGGCCATCCGCTTCTCCTCGCGCTGGATCTCGCGCGCGAGCTTGGCGGTCTCCCTGTCGCCGACGCCCTTGGCGAGACCTTCGATGGCCCGGTAGGTCGCCATCTCCTCCGCCTCGTCCTGGAACTCCGTGCGGGCGTTCTTGAGCATCCGCTCCTGCGGTCCGGTGCCGCGAATGGCGTGCAGCGGTCCCTGGGCCACGGCGGCCGCCTGCTGCACCGCCGTCTGCGCCGCGCGCACGCCCTTGGCCAGCGGCTCAGGACCGGGGACCGACGCCGTCTCGGCCTCGCCGCCGAGCTGCTTGATCCGCTTGGCCACGGCGCGCGCGTGGGCCTTGGTCTCCTTGAGGTGGTCTCGCAGCCGCGCCTTGTAGTCGCGGCGCGGCGTCATGGCGATGTGCGCCTGAAGCGCGATCTCGAGCCGCCGCTCGGTGGCGTACGCCTCGTTGAGGTACTGGACGAGCTTCTGGTCGCGCGTGGTCGTCATGGGTCCTCCCAGGTGGTGGGCGTGAAACCGCGGCGTACCCGGTATGCGCCCCGGTCAGGTCGTGACGTTGAGGAACGGCTCGACGCGCCAGCTCGTGACCAGCCCCGCCGGCTGGTAGGGATCCGCGGCCACGAACTCCTCGGCCGCCGCCTGGGGGTCGTCGGCGCGCAGCACGAACAGCCCGGCATGCGGCGGGTCGCCCAGGGCCCCCGCCATGACGATGCGGCCGTCCTCGTGCCAGCGCCTGATGAGTGCGAGGTGGCCCTCGCGGTGCGGCGCCCGACGCTCTGCGACGTCGGGGACGTACTCGTAGAAGAGGATGTGCAGCTGCTCGGGCATCTGGCTCCTAACCGTCCACGAAGGCGTCGGCTTCCATCTCCACCATCATGCGCGGGTCGATCAGCGCGCTGACCTCCACCATGGCGGTCACGGGGCGGATGTCGCCGAAGACCTCGCCGTGGGCGCGGCCCACCGCCTCCCACTGCGAGATGTCGGTGACGTACATGCGCGTGCGCACGACGTCCTCCAGGCGCGCGCCGACCTTGGCCAGCGCGTCCTCGAGGTTGCGCAGCACCTGCTGGGCCTGCACGTAGGGATCGCCGGGGCCGGCGATGGCGCCGTCGGGCGTCGTCGCGGTGCACCCCGCCACCCACACGTTGGCGCCCGCGCGCACGATCCGGCTGTAGCCGACGACGGCCTCCCACTCGACCCCCGATCCGTGGCGCTCGATGGTCAATGCCGGAAGTGACGCTCGCCGGTGAAGACCATCGCGACCCCGGCCGCGTCGGCGGCGGCGATGACCTCATCGTCGCGCACCGAGCCCCCGGGCTGCGCGATGGCGGTCACACCGGCCTCGATGGCAAGCGCGGGCCCGTCCGGGAAGGGGAAGAAGGCGTCGGAGGCCATGGCCGTGCCGCGCATGTCGTCGAGGCGGCACTTCTCGACCGCCAGGCCCACCGAGTCCACTCGGCTCATCTGGCCGGCGCCGATCCCGACCGTCGCACCGCCCCGCGCGAGCACGATCGCGTTGGACTTGACGTAACGGCAGACCTGCCAGGCGAAGAGGAGATCGCGCCATTCGTCCTCGGTCGGCGGGCGACCGGTGACGACCTCCATGCCCGCGCGCTCGACCGGCGCCTGGTCGCGATCCTGGACGAGCAGGCCCCCTGTCACCTGGCGGACGTCCTGCTCGCCGAGCAGCGGCATGCGCCGCTCACGATCATCGAGAACCCGCAGGTTCGGCTTCTGCGCGAGGACCTCCAGCGCGTCGTCGTCGAAGCCGGGCGCGAAGAGGACCTCGACGAACTGCTCGACGATCGCCTCGGCGGCCTCGCGGTCCACGCGCTGGTTGAGGACGATCACACCGCCGTAGGCGCTCAAGGGGTCGCATGCGAACGCGCGGCGGTAGGCGTCGGCGGCCCCCGATCCGATGGCCACGCCGCACGGGTTGTTGTGCTTGACGATCACGCAGGCGGGGACGTCGAAGTCGCGCACCGCCTCGCGTGCCGCGTCGAGGTCGAGGATGTTGTTGTAGGAGATCTGCTTGCCCTGGTGCTGCTGAACCTGGCTGAGGACGTGGGCCCGCGCGCCGACCTGCGCGTAGAAGGCCGCGCGCTGGTGGGGGTTCTCGCCATAGGGCAGGTCGATGACCTTCTCGAAGGCGCGCACGTGCAGCGGGGGGAAGTCCTCGCCCTTCTCGGCGAACCAGCGGCTGATGGCGATGTCGTAGCGCGCGGTGTAGGCGAAGGCCTCGGCGGCCAACGCCTCGCGTGTGGGGACGCTCAGCGTGCCGTCGGTCTCTCGCAGCTCGTCGAGCACCGCGTCGTAGCTCTCGGGATGCACGACCACCGCGCTGAAAGCATGGTTCTTGGCGGCGGCGCGGATCATGGTCGGGCCGCCGATGTCGATGTTCTCGATCACCTCGGCGTCGTCGGCGCCGTGGCGTGCCGCCGTGCGCTCGAACGGATAGAGGTTCACGCACACGAGGTCGACGAACTCGATGTCGTGCTCGGTCGCCGCGCGCACGTGCTCGGGGTTGTCGCGCACGGCCAGCAGGCCCGCGTACAGCTTGGGGTGCAGCGTCTTGACGCGGCCGTCCATGATCTCCGGAAATCCGGTCAGATCGCCGATCGCGCGCACCTCGAGGCCGGCGCCCTCGAGCTCGCGCGCGGTGCCTCCGGTGGAGACGACCTCGATCTCAAGCTCGGCCAGGCCGCGGGCGAAGTCCGCGATCCCGCGCTTGTCAGAGACCGACAGCAGCGCCCGCCTGATGCGGACCGCGCCCGGCTCCGTGAGCCGCTCCCGGGCCTCGTGTGAGGAGTGCTCGGAGATGTTGGCAGCATAGTGGGAGCCGAGGCGTGTCAATGCCCGGCCGGAGGGGAAGACCCACGCGAACGATGGAGGTGAACGCCAGCATGGAACACGCAGTCGGCACCGATCCCGAGCGCGACCTCGAACGCACCGGCGACGAGCTCGAGGAGCGGCTCGAGCGGCTCGACGACCACATCGGAGAAGCGCGCGACGAGGCGCGGGCACGGTCGGAGGAAGATCCCGGCGAGGACGTGGCGGGCGACTGGGAGGACACCGACGACGACGCGGGCGGCGAGGACCCCGAGGCCTTCGACGACCCCGAGGACGTCGAGGTCGACGAGGACGAGGAGTAGCGCGCCAGCCCGTCACTCGGGCGCGAGGAGCACCCGGCGGCGGTGGTCCGGGTCGCGGCGCACGCGCCCGGCGGCGACCAGGACCACGGCCGCGGGGAGCAGCTCGTGCTCGATCGGGCGCAGGCGATCGTGGACCTCGGCCGGCGTACGGGCATTGGGCAGCTCGAGCGCGCGCTGCAGGATGACCGGCCCTGTGTCGACGCCCTCGTCGACGAGGTGGACCGTCACCCCGAAGACCGTCACGCCGTAGTCCAGCGCCTGCTCGATCGCGCGCACGCCGGGGAAGGCCGGGAGGAGCGAGGGGTGGACGTTGATGACTCGGTCGGGGAAGCGGGCGAGGAAGGCGGCATCGAGGATCGCCATGTAGCCGGCGAGCACGACGAGCTCGACGCCCTGCTCGTCCAGCCAGTCGGCGATGGCGGCGTCGCGGGCCGCGCGCTCGCCGTACTGCGAGCGCAGGAACACCCGGGTGGGGATCCCGACGGCCTCAGCCCGCTGCAGCGCTGGGGCCGACCGCTGATCCGACGCCACCGCGACGATGTCCACCGGCCCCCTGTGCACGGTGTCGAGCAGGGCCTGGAGGTTCGTGCCCTCGCCGGAGGCGAGGACCCCCACGTTCACGCCGCCTGCCCGAGACGCAGCTTGGGGTAGGCGCCGCCGGTCGACACCAGCCGTCCCTCGCCGAGCAGCTCGTCAACGCGCGCGAGCACCTCCTCGGCGCGCAGGTGCGAGAAGCTCCCATACGCCGGCAGGCCGTCGTAGGCGTTCTTGCGCACGACCTGCGAGCGTCCTCCACGCAGGATCTCCACCGCCCGCGTGCGACCGACCGATGGCTCGGCGGCGCTGACGACATCGACGATGGCGGCGTCGAGATCGCCCGGCGCCGGCCCACCCGGGATGCCCCGCGGAGCCGGCGCGGCGGGCACGAGCTCGGGCGCGCAGACGTCGCAGCACGGGACCGTCGGCGCCGGCGCCGCGCGGTCCCCGAAGTGGCGTAGGATGGCCGCGCGCCGGCACTCCGTGCCCTCGACGAAGGCCCACACCGATCGGTACTGGCGCCAGCGCGCGCGCTGGGCATCGCCCGCCGACGACCGGCACGCCGCTCGCGCGCGGCCGTCGAACGGCGCCATGACCCGGCCGCGCAGCCGATCGACGGGCGCCGGTGCGGGATGGACGACGCCGGCGCGCGCCAGATGGCCCGCGATGGCCCGGACCCGCTCGGGCTCGGGATCGCCGGCGGCGCTCACCGCGACGTCGTAGCGACCGTCGACGGCGGCGCCCAGCAGTGCGCCGGCCACCGCGGACATGGCGGCGTCGTCGACCTCCGCACGCTGGATGAAGAACACGTGCAGGCCCTTGTCGCGGCTCTCGGCGAAGAGCAGCGCGCGCGCCGGCTCCCCGTCGCGCCCGGCGCGGCCGGCCTCCTGGTAGTAGGCCTCGACGGACCCGGGCACCGTCGCGTGGGCCACGGTGCGGACGTTGGCCTTGTCGACGCCCATGCCGAAGGCATTGGTGGCGACGACCACCTCGATCTCCCCCGCCATGAACCGGCGCTGGCCGTCGGCGCGCTCCTGGCGGCCCAGGCCCGCGTGGTAGGCGAGGACCTCGATCTGAAGCGCGGCGCTGAGGGCGTCGGCGAGGTCCTCGGTCTCGGCCCGCGTGCCGGCGTAGACGATGGCGGGCCGCGCGCCGTCGCCGTCGAGCGCGGCGGCCAGGCGCGCTCGCTTGTCGGCTGCGCCGCGACACGGGACGACCGTGAAGGAGAGGTTCGGCCGGTCGAAGCCGGTGGTCACGCGGACGGCGTCGCGCAGGCCCAGCCGGCGTTCGATGTCGGTGGCGACCTGCGGCGTCGCGGTGGCGGTCGAGGCGATCACCGCGCGTGCCTGAAGCCAGCGGGCCGCATCGGCGAGGCGGAAGTAGTCCGGGCGGAAGTCGTGCCCCCATTGCGAGACGCAGTGGGCCTCGTCGACCACGAAGAGCCCGATGGGCGCGCCGCTCAGCGCCTGCGCGAAGCCGGGCGAGGAGAAGCGCTCGGGCGCGACGTAGAGGAGCCGCACCTCGCCCGCGAGCGCGCGATCCAGCGCCGCGCGGTTGGCCTGGATGTCCTGCTGGGCGTTGACGAGCACGGCGCGACCGGGCGCCACGCGCTCGAGCGCCTCGACCTGGTCCTGCATGAGCGAGACCAGCGGCGACACCACGATGGTGAGGTCGTCGCGCATGAGCGCCGGGAGCTGGTAGCACAGCGACTTGCCCGCGCCTGTCGGCATGACCACGAGCGCGTCGCGATCGGCCAGCGCGGCAGCGACCGCCTCGGCCTGGCCGGGGCGGAACGCCTCGAAGCCGAAGAGCGAGCGAAGGGCGGTCAGGGCGGGATCCATGCGGGTCGCCGACCATAGCGGCGCGTCCGGCGGGCACGGAACGCGAGGCGATGGCCGTGGCAAAGCCGTGCGGGGTCCGCGACCATCGGTGCGCGATGAGCGTGCACGATGCGCGAACTCGATGGGCGGTTGCGGGCAAAGACGTGCGATGACGCTCGATCGACAGGTGCGGGGGAGCGGGGCGACGGCCGGCACGCGGGCGGTCCGCGCCAGCGGGGCGGCGGCCGGCACGCGGGCGGTCCGCGCGAGCGGGGCGGCGGCGGACCGCGCGGTGGACGCGTGACGCTCGTGGCCGCTCTGGAGCCGGCCGCGAGCGACGCGGACGTCATCGCTCGTGCGCGCGTCGACGCGAGTGCGTTCGCGACGATCTTCGACCGCCACCACGCTGCGATCCATGCCTACCTGCGGCGGCGGCTGGACGCTCCCATCGCGGAGGAGCTCGCGGCCGAGACCTTCGTGCGCGCGCTGCACGGCGCGGCGCGCTACGACCACGAGCGCGCGGACGCGCTGCCGTGGCTGTACGGCATCGCCGCCAACCTCGCGCGGCGCCACCGGCGCACCGAGGTCCGGCGCCTGCGCGCGTACGCGCGCACCGGCGTCGACCCGCTCGCCGATGAGCACGACGACACGCCCGCGCGCCTCGACGCGGCCGCCGCGGGCCCGCGGCTGGCGGCCGCGCTGGCCGAGCTGCGCCCCGACGATCGCGAGACGCTCCTGCTGCTGGCCTGGGCGGAGCTGAGCTACGACGAGATCGCCGCCGCGCTGAACGTGCCGATCGGGACCGTGCGCTCGCGGCTGCACCGCGCCCGCCGCGTCCTGCGCGTCCACTTGAAGCAGGAGGAGACCCATGACCGATGAGCTCGAGCTGCTGCGCGGCTTCCGCGCCGACCTGCGTCCGGCCCCCGCGGCCAACCGCGTGGCGGCGCGGGCGCGGCTGCTCCGCGCGCCCGCGCCGCGGCGCCGGCCCCCGCGCGCCGCGCTGGCGCTGGCCGCCGTGGCGGCCGCCGCAGGCGCCGTCGCCGTGGTCTCTGGCCTCGACGACGGCCGCGTCGCGCCCGCGTCGGCGGCCGCGCGCGCGCTCCAGCGCGTGGCCACGGTCGCCGAGCACCACACCGGCCCCGGGGTTCCGCGCGACGACCAGTACTTCTACGTGGCCAGCGAAGGCACCGAACTCTCCAGCGCCTACCCCACGAGCGACGCCAACGACGGCTTCTCCTACCTCTACACGAAGCGCCGCCAGATCTGGCTGAGTGTCACCCGCCCTGGCCTCCTGCGCGAGAAGCAGGTCGGCGGCGAGCGATGGCTGACGCCGCGCGACCGCGAGAACTGGATCAGGGCCGGCCGCCCGAAGATGAGCGGTGGAGGCGCCGATGCGATGGCGATGGGCGCGATCGGCCACTACTACCTCGGCGACGAGAAGCTCAGCACCCAGCAGCTGCGCGACCTCGACCCCACGCCCCGGGAGCTCTTCGACCGCCTGCGCTCGCGCGTCGGTGACCGCGGCGCGTCACCCGACGGCGAGGTGTTCGTCGAGATCGCCGACGCCCTGCGCGAGGCGCCACAGACGCCGCGCCTGCGCGCCACGTTCTGTCGCGCGCTCGCGCTGGTGCCTGGCGTGCAACTGCTCGGCAACGTCAAGGACCGCCTCGGGCGCGACGCGATCGGGGTCGCCTTCACCGAGCGCACCGGCGTGCGCCACGAGCTGCTCTTCGACCCCGAGACCTCCGAGGTCCTCAATGAGCGCCAGGTCGTCGTCAAGCGCGTCCAGGGCCTCACCGCCCCGGTCGGCACCGCCATCGAGGACATCGTCTACACCAAGCGCGCCGTGACCGACGCCACGACGCGGCCCTAGGCGCGGACCAGGGGCAGCTCGAGCGCGAACTTGCCGTTCGCCTCGTCCGAGCCGGCCAGCGGGTAGTCGCCGCTGAAGCACGCGTCGCAGTGGCTCCCGCGCTCGCCGCGGATCGCCTCGTACACGCCCGGCAGCGACAGGTAGGCCAGCGAGTCGGCGCCGAGCTCGGCGGCGATCTCCTCGACGCTGCGCTCGTGGGCGATCATCTCCTCGCGCGTGGACATGTCGATGCCGTAGTGGCAGGGGTGGCGGATCGGCGGGGCGGAGACCCGCATGTGGACCTCCAGCGCCCCGGCGTCACGCAGCATCTGCACGATCTGGCGCGTGGTGTTGCCGCGCACGATCGAGTCGTCGACCACCACCAGCCGCCGGCCGCCGACGATCTCCGGCAGCGGGTTGAACTTCAGGCGCAGGCCGTGCTTGCGCAGCTCCTGCCCGGGCTGGATGAACGTGCGCGCGACGTAGCGGTTCTTGATGATCCCGTCGTCCTGGAGCAGACCCGAGGCCCGCGCGAAGCCGCGCGCCGCCGCATTGCCCGAATCCGGCACGGAGATGACGAGGTCGGCCGTCGGGGCCGGGGCCTCGCGGGCGAGGATCTCGCCCATGCGACCGCGCGCGGCCTGGAGCACGTCGCCGCCCATTCGCGAGTCGGGCCGGGCGAAGTAGATGTACTCGAAGACGCAGAAGGCCTCGCGCGCCCCCTCGACCACCTGACGCGTGCGGATGCCGTCGTCGCCGATCGAGACCAGCTCGCCCGGCTGCACGTCGCGCAGGTACCGCGCGCCGATGATGTCGAACGCGCACGTCTCAGAGGCCAGGCAGTAGCGCTCGCCGAGCATCCCCAGCGCCAGCGGCCGCACGCCGGCCGGGTCGCGGAAGCCGTACACGCGCTTCTTGCTCATCACCACCGTCGAGAACGCGCCCTGAAGCCGCGGCATGACGTCGGCGATGGCGTCCTCGATGTCGTCCGAGGCGTGGGTGGCCAGGAGCGCGGCGATGATCTCGGAGTCCGACGTGGAGCTGAAGGTCACGTCGCGCTCGCGCAGCTCGGCGTGCAGCTCGACGGCGTTGGTGAGGTTGCCGTTGTGGGCCAGCGCCAGCTCGCGGCGGTTGCCGCCCGTGCCCTCGCTGCGGTGCACGGGCTGGGAGTTCTCCCACTCGTTGGAGCCGGTGGTCGAGTACCGCACGTGGCCGATGGCGAGGTCGCCGGTCAGCGCGCGGAGGTCGTGCTCCTTGAAGACCTGCGACACGAGACCCAGCGCTCGCTGGGTGATGATGTAGCCGCCCACGTCGGCAGCGGCGATCCCCGAGGACTCCTGGCCACGGTGCTGCAGCGCGTAGAGCGCGAAGTACGCGAGGCGGGCGACCTCGTGCTCCGGGGCGTAGATCCCGAAGACCCCGCACTCGTCGCGCGGTCCGTCGCGATCGTCGAGAGGTGGCGGTGCGGCCACGGCAGGCTGAGCGTAGCAGCGGGGGCGGCCGGCGCCGGGTCGCGCCATCGCCTAGGGGAACAGGCGCGCAAGGGCGCCGTGCGCCTCGCGCAGCTCGGACAGCGTCCAGCGCTCGCGCGTCTCGCCCGCGGCCACCTCGAGCGCGTCTCCGCACACCGTCCCGAAGACGTCGAGCGGGACCCTGCGGCCGAGCTCCTCGAGTGCCGCGCGCGGCCCGGACACCACGAACCCGCCCGGCCGCTCGCCGAACAGGTGGCACCACGGGTCGTCGCTGGCCCCCAGGTCGAGCGTTGCGCCGAGGTCGCCGGCCAGGCACGCCTCGGCCAGGGCGACGAGGAAGCCGCCCTCGGCCACGTCGTGGCACGAGACGACCGCGCCCGCGCGCACCGCGTCGCGCACGGCCTCGAGCATCGCGCGCTCGCGCGCGAGGTCGACCTCCGGCAAGGCGTCCGGCAGCGGCTCTCCCCGCAGCTTGGCCAGCTCGCCGGCGCCGAGCGAGGGCGCGGCGTTCCAGCCGGCGAGCGCGATGGCGTCGCCCTCGCGCGCAAACCCGAGGCGCCCGGCCCGGGCGGCGTGGGGCACGCGGCCGACCATGCCGATGACCGGCGTGGGGTAGATCGGGCCGACCGCGCCCTCGTTGTAGAGCGAGACGTTGCCGCCGGTGACCGGCAGGCCGAGCGCCCGGCACGCGTCGCCCAGGCCCCGCACCGCCTCGGACAGCTGCCACGCGACGTGCGGCTTCTCGGGGTTGCCGAAGTTGAGGTTGTTGGTGACCCCCAGGGGCTCGGCCCCCACGCAGGCCAGGTTGGCCGCGCACTCGAGGACCGCGGCGATCGTGCCTCGATAGGGATCGGCGGCCACGCGCCGGCCGTTGCCATCGATGGCCACGCCGAGCGCCGAGCCGTCCGGCAGCGCCAGCACCGCCGCGTCGGCCTCCTCGGGGCGGCGCACCGTGCGCGACTGCACGATCCAGTCGTACTGCTCGAAGAGCGGACGGCGCGAGGCGAGGTTGGGCGAGGCGAGCAGGGCGAGCAGCGCCTCGCGCACCGAGGCGCCGGCGGCCAGCGTCGGGGCCGGCGCCAGGTACAGCGGGGCGCTCGGACGCTCGGGCGCCAGCGGGTAGACCGGGCAGTCGTCGACCAGCGCCGCGACCGGCACGTCGCCGACCAGCTCGTCGCCGCGGAAGATGCGCATCGCGCCGGTGTCGGTCACCTCGCCGATGGCCGTGCCGTGCACCTCCCAGCGCGCGCACACGGCGAGCACGTCGTCCAGGCGCGCGGGCTCGCACACGCAGAGCATGCGCTCCTGCGACTCGGAGACCATGATCTCGAACGGCTCCATGTCGGCCTCGCGCAGCGGGACGCGCGCCACGTCGAGGTCGATGCCCACGTCGCCCTTCGAGGCCATCTCGGCCGAGGACGACGTCAGGCCCGCCGCGCCGAGGTCCTGCAGCGCGACCAGCAGCCCGCGCTCCAGCAGCTCGAGCGAGCACTCCATGAGCTTCTTCTCCGCGAACGGGTCGCCGACCTGAACCGACGGGCGCTTGTCGCCGTCGGCCTCGTCGAGCTCGGCGCTGGCCAGCACGGAGGCGCCGCCGATGCCGTCGCGCCCGGTCGACGCGCCGTAGAGGACGACGACGTTCCCGACGCCGGCGGCGGCCGAGCGGATCATGCGCCGGGTCTCCGCGATCCCGAGCGCCATCGCGTTGACCAGGCAGTTCTGCTCGTAGGGCGCTTCGAAGTAGACCTCGCCGCCCACCGTCGGCACCCCGATCGAGTTGCCGTAGTGGCCGATGCCGGCCACCGCGTGGTCGAGCAGGTAGCGCGAGCGCTCCGACGCCTCGGGCTCGCCGAAGCGCAGCGAGTCGAGCACCGCGATGGGCCGCGCGCCGAGGGCGAAGATGTCGCGCAGGATGCCGCCCACGCCCGTGGCCGCGCCCTGGAAGGGCTCGACCGCGCTGGGGTGGTTGTGCGACTCGACCTTGAAGGCGACCGCCAGCCCTCCGCCGACGTCCACGGCGCCGGCGTTCTCGCCCGGCCCCATGATCACGTGGCGACCCTCGGTGGGCAGCGTCTTGAGCAGGAGCTTGGAGTGCTTGTAAGCGCAGTGCTCGCTCCACAGCAGCGAGAACATGGCCAGCTCGACCTGGTTGGGGGCCCGGCCGAGCTTGTCGAGGATGAGCGCGTACTCGTCGCGCGTGAGACCGAGCGCGACGGCCTCGTCGATCGCGGGCAGCGTGGCCGTCTCAGGCATGGGCGAGGGCCGCGGAGGCGAAGAGCTTCAGGCCGTCGGCGCTGCCGCCGGTCAGCGGGTCGACGGCGTGCTCGGGATGCGGCATGAGGCCGACGACGTTGCCCGCCTCGTTGCAGACGCCGGCGATGTCACGCACGGCGCCGTTGGGGTTCTCGCCCGGCGCGTAGCGCAGCACCACCTGGCCGCTCGCCTCCATCGCGTCGAGCTGCTCGTCGGGTGCGTAGTAGCGGCCGGTCGTGTGCTTGCACGGGATCGACAGCCGCTCGCCGGGCTCGCACGCGCGCGTGAAGGCGGTGTCCGCGTTGACCACCTCGACGGCGACCTGGCGGCAGCGGAAGCGCAGGTGGTCGTTGGGCAGCAGCGCGCCGGGCAGCAGCCCGGCCTCGCACAGCACCTGGAAGCCGTTGCAGATCCCGAGGACGGGGCCCCCCGCCCGGGCGAAGGCCACGACCTCCTCCATGACGGGCGCGAAGCGGGCGATGGCCCCCACGCGCAGGTAGTCCCCGTAGGAGAAGCCGCCGGGGACGACCACCGCGTCGACGCCGTTGAGGTCGTGGTCGGCGTGCCAGAGGAGGACCGCGTCGCCCACCCGCGAGGCCGCCAGCTGCGCGTCGACGTCGTCGCACGAGCCGGGAAAGCGGACGACGCCGAACCTCACGCCCCGCCCACGGGAGTGCTCCGCGGGGCATCCCGCCCCGCGTTCTCAGACGACCGGTCGGCCTCCGGCCGCCCGAAACCGTGGTCGCCTTCGGCGACGACTTCGTAGTCCTCGATCAAGGGGTTGGCCAGCAGCTTGCGGCACATCGCGTCGAGCTGATCCGCGTCCTCGACGTCGAGCTCGACGAGCCGGCCGACGTGAACGTTGGACACGCCGCCGAACCCGAGCGCCGGCAGCGCGCGCTCGACCGCGATGCCCTGCGGGTCCAGGATCCCGGCCTTGGGCCGGATGAGGACGCGCGCCCTCACGGCGCCGTCCGGGCCAGCCAGTCCTCGAAGGACTCGCCCGTGATGCGCTCGTAGGCCTCGACGTAGAGCCCGCGCGTGGCGGCGACCACGTCGTCGGGGATCGCGGGCGCCGGCGGGGCCTTGTCCCAGCCGGTCCCCGAGGCCCAATCGCGCACGTACTGCTTGTCGAAGCTCGGCTGGCCCTTCCCGGCCTCGTAGCCGTCGGCGGGCCAGTAGCGCGAAGAGTCGGGCGTGAGCACCTCGTCGCCCACCACGAGCTCGCCGTCGGCGTCGAGCCCGAACTCGAACTTCGTGTCGGCGAGGATCACGCCGCGCTCGAGGGCGTGCTCGGCCGCGTAGGTGTAGAGCGCGACCGACGCGTCGCGGACGGCGAGCATGAGCTCGCGGTCGCCGACCAGCTCTACGGCGCGATCGAAGTCGATCGCCTCGTCGTGGCCCTCGTCGGCCTTGGTCGACGGGGTGAAGACCGGCGTGGGCAGGCGCTCGGACTCGCGCAGGCCGGGCGGCAGCTCGATCCCCGACACGCGACCCGTGACCTGGTAGTCCTTCCATCCCGAGCCTGTGATGTAGCCGCGCACGACGCATTCCACCGGCAGCATCTCGAGCTTGCGCACCGCCATCGCGCGCCCGCGCACGTCATCCGGGACGTCGTCGGTGGCCGACACGAAGTGGTTCCTGACGATGTGGCCGGTGCGACCGAACCAGAAGGCCGACAGGCCGGTCAGCACCGCCCCCTTGTCGGGGATCGGCGTGGGATGGACGACGTCGTAGGTCGAGATGCGATCGCTGGCGACCATGACGATCCGGTCGCCGAGGTCGTACATCTCACGCACCTTCCCGCTGGCGATGAGCGGGAGGTGGGTCACGGGCGGCGGCATGGATCGCAGGCTACCAGCGGGTTCGGGGGACTTCGCGGCGGCCGCGCGCTGCAGTCTTGGCCCGCGCGGCCGATGACCTGGGTCGTGGACATCCGCCTGTCGGAGATCATCTGCGCGCTCTCGCATGCCCTCGACGTCACCGAGGGCCAGCCGATGGGGCACGCCGAGCGCAGCTGCCTCATCGGCCTGCGGCTGGCCGACGCCTCGGGCCTCGACGAGCGGCGCCGCTCGTCGCTCTTCTACGCGCTGCTGCTCAAGGACGCCGGCTGCTCGAGCACGTCGGCGGCCACGGCGGAGGTCTTCGGCACCGACGAGCTGCAGGTCAAGCGCGAGCTCAAGCTCATCGACCCCAGGCACCCGGCGCAGTCGCTGGGCTACCTGAAGCGCAACGTGGCGGCCGGCGCGCCGCTGCGCGAGCGGGTCCGCCACGCGCGTGCCCTCGTGGCCCTCGGCGTCGACGGCGCCCGCGAGCTCGGCGAGATGCGCTGCGAGCGGGGCGCCGACATCGCCCGCGCGATCGACCTCGACGAGGACGCGGCCACGGCCATCCGCCACCTGGACGAGCACTGGGACGGCCACGGGTACCCGGCGCGGCTGTCGAGCGAGCAGATCTCGCCGCTGGCGCGCGTGATGTGCCTGGCCCAGACCATGGAGGTGTTCTGGCAGCAGGGCGGCCCGGAGGCGGCGTGCGCCGTGGCGCGTGCCCGTCGCGGCACCTGGTTCGAGCCGGCGCTCGTCGACGCCGTCGCCGACTTCGAGCATGACGCCGTCTTCTGGGCCTCGCTCAGCACCGCCGACGTCAACGCCAAGGAGCCGGCCGACCGCGTGCAGCGGGCCGACGGCGCGCGCCTCGACCGCGTGGCCGAGGCCTTCGCCGGCATCGTCGACGCCAAGTCGCCGTTCACCGCGCGCCACTCGGCCGGCGTGGCCGACATCGCCGACGGCATCGCCGCGACGATGGGGCTCGACGGGGACACGCGACGGCTGCTGCGACGCGCCGGGCTCCTGCACGACGTGGGCAAGCTCGGCGTCTCCAATCGCATCCTCGACAAGCGGGGCCGGCTCACCGAGGACGAGTGGGCGGCCGTGCGCCGCCACCCGCACCTCTCGCTGGTCATCCTCGCTCCCGTGCCGGCGCTGGCCGACGTCGCGCGCCTGGCGGTCGAGCACCACGAGCGCCTGGACGGCAGCGGCTACCCCTACGGGCTGACGGCCGACGACCTCGATCTGCCCTCGCGCATCCTGCAGGTGGCCGACGTCGCCGAGGCGCTCTCCGCGCGCCGCCCCTACCGCGAGGCGCTGGCCGTCGACGAGGTGATCGAGATCGTCGCCGACGACGCCGGCACCAAGCTCGACGCCGCGGTGGTCGCCGCGCTCGAGGCGTGGCTGCCGAGCTGGCGCGCGGACGGGCGCGCCGACGCCGCCTGGGCCCTGGGGTAGACGACCGCGCACCGGTAGCGTGGAGGCCGATGCCCTTCGACTGGCCGGCCCTGCCGTACGAGGCATGGAGCGCGACCTGCGAGACGCTGCACGCGCACACGCAGGTCCTCGGCAAGCTGGCGGCCACGCTGGCCCCGCCTGAGCCCCAGCTCCAGCACGCCGCGCTGCGCCTGAGCGCCCGCGGCTTCGAGACGCTTCCGTTGCCCGCGCCCGACGGCTCGGGCGCGCTCGTGGTCGCGCTCGACCTGCACCGCCACGAGGCGGCGGTCGAGCACGACGACGGGCGGGTGCGACGCGTCGCGCTCCCGCCCGACCGGGCGGTGGGCGAGGTCACGCGCGAGGTGCTCGAGGCCGTCCGTGCGCTCGGCGGCGAGATCCAGATCGACCCGACGCCGCAAGAGGTGCCCTGGACCGTGCCGCTCGACGAGGACGAGGAGCACGCGACCTACGACCCCGACCAGGTCGCGACCTACTTCACGGCGGCGACGCGCGCCGCGTTGGTGCTCGCCGCGTTCCGGGCGCCCTACCGGGGGCGCTCGACGCCGGTCAACGCGTGGTGGGGATCCTTCGACCTGGCGGTCAACCTCTTCTCGGGCGCACCCGCCGAGCCGCCGTCCGCCGACTTCATCATGCGCAACGCCATGGACTCCCAGGAGGTCGCCGTGGGCTGGTGGCCCGGCTCTGAGAGCTACGGCCAAGCGGCGTTCTACGGCTACGCGCACCCGGCGCCCGAAGGCTTTGCCACCGCGACGCTGTCCCCTCCGGCGGCGCGCTGGGACACGGACATCGGCGCGTACGTCCTCGACTGGGACGACGTCCGCGCTACGGCCGATCCGCATGCCACGGCGCTCGAGTTCGCCCGCTCGCTCTTCCGCCATGCCTGCCTGGTCTGCGACTGGGATCCGCAGCTGGCGGCCAGCGCCGAAAGGACGCCGCCCGTGGCCTGACCGTCAACGCGCGGCGCTCTGCACCGCCTCCGCCGGGACCGGCGCGATGGCATCGAGCCGGCCCACGACCTCGCGGGCGTGGCGCGTGTAATGGGCGAGGTCGAAGATGTCGTCGAGGTCCAGGCCCAAGTCGCGCCGCGCCAGCAGGTCGCGCAGCGGCGTGCCGCTGTCCCATGCGCGCTGGGCGTCCTCCTGCACGAGGCGGTACGCGTCGTCGCGCTGCATGCCGGCTTGGACGAGCGCGAGCAGGACGCGCTGGGAGAACAGCGCGCCGTGGGTGAGCTCGAGGTTCGCGGCCATGCGCTCCGGGTGCACGACGAGCCCGCGGACGACGCGGACGGCGAGGTGCTGCAGGTAGTCGAGCAGGATCGTCGAGTCGGGCAGGATCACGCGCTCGGCGCCGGAGTGCGAGATGTCGCGCTCGTGCCAGAGCGCCACGTTCTCCACCGCCGCGGTGGCGTTGCCGCGCAGCACGCGGGCGAGGCCGGTGATGCGCTCGGTGGTGATCGGGTTGCGCTTGTGGGGCATCGCGCTCGAGCCCTTCTGCTGGCCCGCGCGGAACGGCTCCTCGGCCTCGCGGACCTCGGTGCGCTGGAGGTGGCGGATCTCGGTGGCGAGGCGCTCGAGCCCGGCTCCGGCCAGCGCGATCGCCTGCAGCAGCTCGGCATGGCGGTCGCGCGGCACGACCTGGGTCGAGACGGGCTCGCGCCCGACGTCGAGGCGGGCGAGCACGCGCGCCTCGAAGTCCGGGCTGGTGGCCGAGTAGGTGCCGACCGCGCCGCTGATGGCGCCGACGCTGGCGTGCGCGAAGGCGCGCTCGAGGCGCTCGGCGTTGCGATGCGCTTCGAAGGCGAAGCCGGCCAGCTTGAGACCGAACGTCGTCGGCTCGGCGTGGACGCCGTGCGTGCGGCCCACGCAGACGGTGTCGACGTGCTCGCGCGCGCGTTCGGCCAGGGCGCGCACCAGCTCCCGCGCGCCGGCCACGACGATCTGGCCGGCGGCCCGCAGCTGGAGGGCCAGGGCGGTGTCCAGGACGTCGGAGGAGGTCAGGCCGAAGTGGATCCAGCGCCCCGCCAGCCCCGCTCCCTGCTGCAGGACGTCGACGAACGCCGCGACGTCGTGGTCGGTGGCGCGCTCTCGCTTCTGCACGGCGTCGACGGTGAACGTCGCCCCGCGGATGGCCTCGAGCTCGGCCTCGGTCGGCCCCTCCATCTCCTCGCACGCCGCGACCTCGACGCGCCGCCATGCCTCCATGCGAGCCTCGTCGGTCCAGATGGCCCCCAGCTCGGGCCGCGTGTAGCGCGCGATCACGCGCCACACAGTAGATGTCAGGGCAGCTGCGGCGGCGGCCCGTCGGGGATCAGCGAGGTCGACGCCGTCGGGCACGGGAGCGTCTCGGGCCCGCCGAGCCAACCTGCGGCTGGTGGCCGGCGACCTGCTCGACGACGAGCAGATCGTGGCCAGCCTCACCGCGATGCGGGCCGAGCTCGACCGCTACGACGAGCTCATCGCCGCATCGTTGAACGGCGTCGAGGAGCGCCTGCCGCACCGCGCCCGCTACCTGCGGCTGGACTACTCCCTCGCGCAGCGGCTCGTCGACGCCCACCGGGAGTGGATCGACGACGTCGAGCGTGAGCTGGCGCCGAAGCCCTAGATGCGCGGGGGCAGGATCGGTCGCTCGGGGGCGATCGGGTCCACGCGCGGGGTGCCCTGCCAGGGCAGCGAGGTGCGGGCGCGCGAGTCGAAGAAGAGCAGGGTGCCGAAGATGGCGGTGAGCGAGAGAAGGACCGCTTCCAGCACGACGTAGCCCGCGGTGTACAGGGCGCCGTTGTGGATCTCGCGCAGGATCGCTCCGACGATGGCTCCGGGCACCGCGGTGATGAGCGCGAAGACGATCAGCACGCCGAACGTCCGCCACCAGCGCGGCTTGACCACCTCGGCGCTGCGAGTGAGCGCCTCGACCGGCCCGAGCCGATCGACGACGGCGGCCTGCGCGGCGAAGTAGCAGCGCACGCCCAGCCAGACGCCCGGAGCGACGAGCAGGACCAGCCCGACCGCGACGACCAGCCCGTACAGCGCGACGGCGGCCACCGCCGCCACAAGCCGCGGCGCGGCGCCGCGAACGGCGCCGGCGACCGTCGGCTCCTCGCCGCGCGCCAGCCCCTGGACGGCCACCACATGCAGGGCGGTGACGAGCGGCGGGATGATGAACACGCCGAGCGCGGTCGACGCGAGGCCGGCGGCGGACGGAGGATGGGCATCGCCGCCGTGGGCCAGGGCACCGCCCCACACGCCGTCCACGACGATCACGATCGGCGCGACGACGAGCAGGGTCAGGCTCAGGAACGTCGCCAGATGGCGGCCGAAGAGCTCGAAGGTGAGGCCGACGAGCTCGCCAAGCGTCCGGTGCCGGTCGAGGTCGACCCGCACGGTTCAGGCGCTGAGGATGCGGGCCGCGAGGTGGCCGGCGTTGCGCGCGTTGTCGAGGCCGACGCACGCCACGGGGACGCCGGGAGGCATCTGGGCGATCGAGAGGATCGCGTCGAGGCCGCCGAGCGCGCTCAAGCGGCTGGAGAGCGGCACGCCGACGACGGGCAGGTCGCTGTGAGCGGCGGCGACGCCCGGCAGCGCGGCCGACAGGCCGGCGCCGGCGATGATGACGCGCAGCCCCCGCATGCGCGCGTTGCGGCAGTACTCGGCCACGGTGTCGGGGTCGCGGTGGGCCGACATCACGCGGATCTCGTAGCGGATCCCGTTCTCGGAGAGGACCTCGCCCGCCTTCTCCATCTCGGGCAGGTCCGACTTCGAGCCCATGATGATCCCGACGAGCGGCGTGTCGACGTCGAGCTCGGCGAACTCGGTCTCCGCTTCGGTCTCGGTTACGGCATCGGTCTGCGCGCCGGAGTGGGTCATGCCATTCGCTCCACGGCCCGCAGCGCGATGTCGCGGCGCAGCTGCCGGCCCTCGAAGGTGATCAGATCGGCCGCAGCATAAGCGGCGTCCCGGGCGCCAGCCGGGCCGTCGCCCAGGGCGGTCACGTTGAGCACGCGGCCGCCGGCGGTGACGACGTCGCCGCCCGCGGCGGCGGCCGTCCCCGCGTGCGTGACCTCGACGTCCGCCGGCACGTCGTCGAGGCCGGCGATGACGTCGCCGGTCGACGGCGATTCGGGGTAGCCGGGCGCGGCCAGCACGACGCTCACGGCCCAGCGCTCGTCCCACTCGGGGTCGTCGCCCCCCAGGCCGCCGGGCACGGTCGTGCGCTGCACCAGGTCGAGGAAGTCCGAGCGCAGCCGGGGCAGCACGGCCTGCGTCTCGGGATCGCCGAAGCGCACGTTGAACTCGAGCACGCGCGGCCCCTGGTCGGTGAGCATGAGGCCGGCGTAGAGGCAGCCGTGGAACGGCGTGCCGCGGTGGCGCAGCTCATCGATCACCGGCTGGTGGACGGTGCGCACCATCTCCTCGATGGCGGCGCGATCGATGCCGGCGACCGGCGAGTAGGACCCCATGCCGCCGGTGTTCGGCCCGCGGTCGCCGTCGAAGATGCGCTTGTAGTCCTGCGCGGGCGCCATCGGGACGGCGGTCTCGCCGTCGCACAGCGCCAGCAGCGAGAGCTCCTCGCCTTCGAGCAGCTCCTCGACGATGACACGACCGGCGCCGAAGCGCTGCTCCTCCAGGAAGGCCTCGAGCGTGGCGCGTGCCTCGGCTTCGTCGTCGGCGAGGACGACGCCCTTGCCGGCCGCCAGGCCGTCGAACTTGAGGACCACCGGGTAGCGCTCGATCGAGCTCATCCCGTCCTCCACCGTCTCGACTGCCCGCCAGGCCGCGGTGGCGACCCCCGCGGCCTCCATGAGCTCCTTGGCGAAGGCCTTGGAGCCCTCGAGCTGCGCCACCTCGCGGCCGGGTCCGAAGGCGGTGATGCCGCGTGCCGCGAGCTCGTCGACGAGGCCGGCCACCAGCGGCCCCTCGGGGCCGACGACGACCAGATCGACGCCCTCGCGCTCGGCCGCGTCGGCGGTGCCCGTGATGTCCTCGACGCCGACGTCGAGGAGGCGTGCGTCGCGTGCGATCCCGGGATTGCCCGGCGAGCAGATCACCTCGGGGCGCTGGGGGGAGCGCAGCAGCGCCCGCACGATCGCGTGCTCGCGCCCACCCGCGCCGACGACGAGGACCTTCACGCGCTAGAGCGAGGCGATGAAGTCGTCGACCGGGATGGCCGAGAGCGTCTCGTAGTGCACGGTGCCGCGGGAGCCCAGCTCGAGCGAGACTCGCGCCATCGTCTGCTCGTCCGGCGCCTCGACGACGTTGACGAAGTCGAAACGACCCAGCGTCGCCCACTGCGCCTTGACCTGCGCCCCGAGCTGCTCGATCTCCTTGTTCACCTCGCGGATGCGCTGCGGGTTGTTCTTGATCGTCTGGACGCCCTCGGGCGTGAGCGTCGAGAGCATGATGTAGGTGGGCATGGGGCGCGTTGTATCCCATCCGGCGCCGGCGCGCACGTGGCCTAGCGTTGTATCCCATCCGGCGCCGGCGCGCACGTCGCCTAGAGCGGCGAGAGCACGAGCGCAGGCCCCAGTCCGCGCAGAAGCCGCGCGAACACGCCGCGCAGCGTCTGCTGACCGTAGGCGTGATCGGGGTTGCCCGTGGTGAGCACGGCGGCCGCCACGCGATCGGACCCGTGGACCAGCAGCGCGACCTGGTGGTCGACGAGGCCGGTGCCGGCGCCCCACCCGCCCTTGAAGTACAGGCGCCATCCGTCGGGGCGCGCCTTGCCGATGCCCCAGCGCTGGCTGGGGACGATCGAAGCGAGCAGGCGCAGCGCGGTGGCGCGGTGGCGGGCGACGACGTGGGCCTCGAAGTGCAGGAAGAACCGCGTCTGGTCGGAGGCGTCGATGAGGCTCCCGCCCCAGACGATCGGGTTGAGCCGAAAGCGGCTCATGCCCACCCGGCGCGCGGTCGCCTGCACGCGCCGCGCGCCGACGAAGGCCAGCACGCGGTTGGCGGCTTGGTTGTCCGAGCGCCGGATCATGGGGTCGATGAGGGCGTGGTCGGCGGGCCGCAGCGGTCGACCGCGGACGGCGGGGTGGTCGAGGTAGGCCACCAGGAGCAGCGCCTTGACGACGCTGGCCGAGTGCACGGGGCTCGTGCGGCGATAGCCCCACAGCCCGTGCTCGGTCCGCACGGCGAAGCGAACCTCGCCCTTGCGCGTCTGCGCGTAGGCGACGGCTTCGCGGACGTGCGGCACCCAGCCCGCCGCGGGCGCGGCGGCCGGCACCGCCAGCGCGGCGATCAGGACGGCCGAGCCGAGCAGCGCACGCGGATCCCGGGCGGGCACGCGCGGAGCTTAGGGGGCGGCCCGGAGCGCTCTCCGCATGAGCCTGCCGCGGTCTGCGGGCAGGGCAGTGCGGGAAGGTGAGATCGGCGCGGCCCGGCGCGCTCTCCGCATGAGCCTGCCGCGGTCTGCGGGCAGGGCAATGAGGGAAGTGAGATCGGCGCTTGCGGCCTCCGTCCGGGGCGGCGGCGGGTCGCGTGCCCGTGCACCGGGCGCGGCGCGAGGCGCGAGGCGCGAGGCACGGGGCGCGAGGCACGAGGCGCGTGCATCTCGCACCTACCGTGCGTGTTGGCCCGCAGGGCGCATCACTTTCGTCACACCTCACGATGTGCTCCAGGGGGTGGGCCGTCTTAAGCATGTATATGACGCACAAGACAGCCCACCCCCTCGCGCCCTCCAACGAGATGTGACGACACTCGCGCACCGTGTGCAAGAACAGCGGCGGCTCTGCGCAAGAGTGGCGATCGCGCCGGAAAGCCCCCACGCCAAGCCCCCGCCGCCGACCAGCGACCCTTCCGCCCTCATTGCCCTGCCCGCGAACCGCGGGAAGCGCGAGAGGAGAGCGGCGGCCCGGCGAGC